>USDZ01000020.1 GCA_900553525.1 uncultured Oscillospiraceae bacterium | reverse complement strand
AGATGAGGGTTGGGCTTGGCATCAGGCTCAGCCCTTTCTGGTTTATGTGCCGCGGCGCCCGTACCGCGGCATCCAGCTAAGAAAGGTAAGAAAGGATGAAATATTCAGGAATTGGCGGTCAGGCCGTAATTGAAGGCATCATGATGATGAACGGCAATGATTACGCCATAGCGGTCCGCAAGCCGGACGGGGATATTGAGGTGAAAAAGGATACCTATTTGAGTATGACCAAGAAGCATAAAGTATTAGGTCTTCCCTTTGTAAGAGGTATTTTCAGTTTTATAGATTCCATGGTAGTGGGCATGAGGGCCCTCACCTGGTCCTGCAGTTTTTTTGAGGACGACGAGGAGGCAGAGCCCGGTAAATTTGAGGCGTGGCTGGATAAGGTTTTCGGCGAGAAGCTGGAGAGCGCTCTCATGACAGTGGTTATGGTATTTTCCTTTGTTATGGCAATTGGCATTTTTATGGTGCTTCCCCTGTTTATCGCCAATATATGCAGAGGATTCATCCATTCCGACACAGTGATGGCCATACTGGAGGGCGTAATACGAATCGTCATTTTCATAGCCTATATCAAGCTGGTATCCCGTATGGAGGATATCAAGAGGACCTTTATGTACCACGGCTCAGAGCATAAGTGCATCAACTGTATCGAGCACGGGCTGGAGCTTACAGTGGACAATGTAAGGGCAAGTTCCAAGGAGCATAAACGGTGCGGTACCAGCTTTATTATGATTGTCATGGTTATCAGCATCCTGTTTTTTATGGTGATACGGGTGGATACGGTCTGGCTGCGTGTGGTAAGCCGGATTGTGCTGATACCTGTGATCGCGGGCGTGTCCTATGAGTTCCTGCGTTTTGCGGGACGCCACGACTCACGGCTGGTGAATGTGCTCAGCCGTCCCGGCATGTGGATGCAGGGACTGACAACCACGGAGCCGGATGACAGCATGATAGAGGTGGCTATCGCGGCAGTGGAGACAGTGTTTGACTGGAGGGCTTATCTGGATGAGAATTTTCCGGGATGGCAGAAAAGCAGGCACTGGGATGGCGGAAATGGAAAAGGCAATGACAGTGAAGGAGCAGTAAAACATGACCATGCAGCAGCTGTTGTGGCAGGGTGTTCAGGAACTGAATAAGGCCCGGGTGCCGGATCCGGAGCTGGATGCCAGGTATCTGCTTCTGGAGGTATTTCATCTGAATCTGGCCTCTTTTCTGGCCCTGAAGGCCAGGGGGCTGGGGGAGGATGAGGAGACAGAGGGAAAATGCCGGGAATTTATGAGGCTCATAGAAGCCAGGGCAGGCCGGACCCCTCTACAGCACCTGACCGGAACGCAGGAGTTCATGGGATTTGAGTTCCTTGTAAATGAACATGTGCTGATACCAAGGCAGGACACGGAGACACTGGTGGAGCTGGTCCTGGAGGAACAGAAGGACAGGGAAAAACGCGTACTGGACATGTGCACCGGTTCCGGGTGCATTGCCATCAGCCTGGCGCTCATGGGCAGATACCGTCATGTGGCTGCCCTGGATGTGTCGGCCGAGGCCCTTAAGGTGGCAGCCGGAAACCGTGACAGGCTTTTGGGCGGATACGAGGGCGGATTTGAATTGTTTGAGAGCAATATGTTCAGCGCTCTGGGGACGGACAGGACCTTTGATGTCATTGTCTCAAACCCGCCTTATATCCCCAGCCGGGTCATAGAGGGCCTTGCTCCGGAGGTAAGGGACCATGAGCCCAGGATTGCCCTGGACGGAAGTGAGGACGGACTGACCTTTTACCGTATCCTGGCAGAAGAGGCCCGGAATCATCTGGCGGAGGGCGGAAGTATCTATATGGAGATTGGATATGACCAGTCAGAGGCAGTGGAGGGATTGTTCCGGTCCGGGGGATACAGGGATGTGAGGACATTTCAGGATCTGGCAGGACAGGACCGGGTGGTGAGGGCCAGGCGGTGAGGCCGGGGGTGAGAGGGCGGACATGAACGCTTAGACATAAACGCCCGGCTGGCGCGGACCGGGAGAAACACAGGTAACAGGTTAATGTAGTGGTTGGAATTGGAATAATCGCAGGAGCAGGAGATAGATATGTTTGATAAGCTGGATGATATGTTGATTCATTATGAAGAACTGATGCTTATGCTGGGTGACCCGGATGTGACCCAGGATACCAAGCGTTTTACCAGGCTCATGAAGGAGCAGGCTGACCTGGCTCCTATTGTGGAGGCCTATAAGCAGTACAAGCAGGCAAAGCAGGATGTGGAGGACAGCCTGGCCCTTCTGGAGGAAGAGAACGACGAGGAGATGCGGGAGATGGCCAAGGAAGAGCTGTCCGATGCCAGAAAGCGGATTGAGGACCTGGAGCATGAACTTAAGATTCTCCTACTTCCCAAAGACCCTAACGATGACAAGAACATCATTCTGGAAATCCGGGCAGGCGCAGGCGGAGACGAGGCAGCACTGTTTGCGGCCGAACTTTACCGCATGTATTCAAACTATGCGGACAGCCAGAGATGGAAGGTGGAGATTGTCAGCCTTAATGAAAACGGCATCGGCGGTTTCAAGGAAGTGGTTGCCATGGTTACGGGCAAGGGCGCGTACTCCAAGCTTAAATATGAGAGCGGGGTACACCGCGTGCAGCGGGTTCCCGAAACCGAGGCGGGTGGGCGTATTCACACTTCCACCGCCACGGTCGCGGTACTGCCCGAGGCCGAAGAAGTCGAGGTGGAAATCGATCCTAAAGATCTGCAGATCGACACTTTCCGTTCCAGCGGTGCCGGCGGACAGCACATCAATAAAACCGAGTCGGCCATTCGGATCACCCATCTGCCTACCGGCATGGTGGTGGAATGTCAGGATGAACGCAGCCAGTTTAAAAACCGGGATAAGGCCATGCGGGTTCTTCGCGCTCGTCTGCTTGAAAGCAAACAGGCGGAGCAACGTTCCGCCATCGCGGCCGACCGCCGTTCCCAGGTCGGAACCGGAGACCGTAGCGAACGGATCCGCACTTATAATTTTCCCCAGGGACGGGTGACGGATCACCGCATCGGACTGACTCTGTATAAAATCGACAGCATCCTCGACGGGGGATTGGATGACATCATCGACGCGCTGATCACCGCCGACCGGGCTGAAAAGCTCCGGGCTTCCGCCTCGGAATAAACGCTCGTTTGGTGCCGGACGATATAGACGTTCGGCCTGTGGAGCTTAAGCTGGGCCGCTGCGTTTATCCATACGGAAAGGACTTGATGCATATGTGCCGCCGGAAGACCCTTTTGCTTTCGGATTCGATAGACGATATCCAGAAAGCCGCGGCCCTGCTGAGAACCGGGGAACTGGTGGCTATCCCGACTGAGACGGTGTACGGTCTTGCGGCCGATGCGGAAAACGGCACTGCTGTGGCCCGGATCTTTGAGGCCAAAGGACGTCCGGCGGACAACCCTCTTATTGTGCATATCGCGGATTGGAACATGCTCTCCGGCTTGGTGTCCACCGTACCTGAAACTGCTCAAAAGCTGGCCCGGGCCTTTTGGCCTGGACCTCTGACGATGATTTTTTTCAAAGGACCGCGTGTACCGGATGAGGTAAGCGCCGGACTCTCCACTGTCGCGGTGCGTATGCCCTCTCATCCGGTGGCCCGCTCTCTTATCCGGGAGTCGGGATGTCCTCTAGCCGCCCCGTCTGCCAATCTCTCGGGTTCTCCGAGCCCAACAACGGCGGCTCATGTACTCGCCGATCTCGACGGCCGTATCGCCGCTGTTGTGGACGGCGGCACTTGTGCCGTTGGCGTGGAATCCACCGTGCTTTTAATGACGGAGGGCTCTCCCCGCCTTCTACGCCCTGGGGGGGTGACGGTCGACATGCTGGAACGGGTGGTGGGGCATATAGAAATCGATCCCGCTGTCACCCATATGCTGGCGGACGGAGAAACCGCCGCTTCGCCGGGTATGAAATACAAGCATTACGCGCCGAAAACACAAGTGATCCTTGTCAAAGGAACACCGGAAGCCTACGTGGATTATGTCAACTCCCGAATAGATAAAGGAATCGCCGCATTATGCTTTGACGAGGATCGGCCGAAGCTCCGCGTACCTTGTATTGCATATGGTTCTCGCCGGGACCCGGCTTCACAGGCTAAAAGACTATTTGAAGCCTTACGGGAGCTGGACTGTCTGGGCTACAGAATCGCCTATGCGGCGTGCCCGGAGGAAGACGGCATAGGGCTGGCAGTTTATAACCGATTGTTGCGGGCGGCGGGATTCGAGGTGGTTGAACTTTGAAAGGGCTGTTTGTGTTGGGTCTAACCGGACCGAGCGGCGCCGGAAAAAGCGAGATCGCCCGATTCCTCAGGGATAAAGGGTATCCGCTCATCGATGCGGACGGACTAGTCCGTGAGGTACAGCAGCCCGGATCTTCTTGCCTGACGGCATTGGCCGAAGCATTTTCTCCAAGAATTTTACGTCCGGACGGATCACTTGACAGACGGCGATTGGCTGAATTGGCGTTTCAATCTCCGGAAAAGACACAACTGCTCAACAGCATCGTCCATCCGGCCGTCATCGCGTTGTCGGAGGACCGGATTCGGCAGGCGGCTGAGTCCGGCGCAGGCGCAGCGGTCCTGGATGCCCCTCTTTTGTTTGAAAGCGGGATGGACCACATTTGCGACCGAACCGTTGCGATATTGGCCCCGCCCGGGGAGCGGCTTCGCCGTATCCGGCAGCGAGACGGTCTCACGAATGAACAAGCTGAAATGCGCATGGGCGCGCAACCCTTAGACGATTATTATACTGCCAGGGCTTCCATGGTCATTCACAATGACGGAAATTTTGCCCATTTGCGCGCGGCGGCGGATCAACTGGCGGGGGAACTCGAGAGGTGGCGACGTGAAAGATAAAGAGGCGGGCGCCGGGCGCCGAAAAGCGTTGCGATATTTAACGGAAGCCGGGATCCTGCTAACGATACTGGCAGCCGTGACCATCGCGCTGCGTTATGGTTACTATCGGTATATGCGCTCAGCCTATCCGATTAAATACAAGGAGTATGTGGAAGCGTACGCCGATACTTACGGCATCACACCGTCGCTGATTTATGCGGTGATCCGTACCGAAAGCGAATTTGATCCCGACGTGGTGTCCCGGGCTGAAGCAAAGGGACTCATGCAGATTACGGACGCAACCTTCGCATGGGTACAGATGCGCGCCGGGGAGAAAGAGCCGCTTCCTCCGGAAAAACTGTTTGATCCGGAGACAAACATCCATTACGGCGTATACTATATGCGTTTGCTTTTGGAACAGTTTTCCGATACCGACACCATGATCGCCGCCTATAACGCAGGGCCGACGCGGGTGTCCGAATGGCTGGAGGAGACGACGTATTCCAAAGACGGCAAAACTTTATACCACATCCCGTATGAGGAAACCCTCCACTATGTGGAGCGGGTGCGCAAGGCCCAAGAGATGTACCGCACGCTGTATGATCTCGAGTAGACGGCCTTTTACGCCCCGCATAGCGGATCGAAAACGGCGAATACTGATGAAGTATAGAACAGGAGGAAACCAACATGTCGGAAGAATCTAAAGTCAAACAGATGAAAAAGGAACTTGGGTATGAGACAAAGCACGTGGCCAAAACCATGACGGAGGAAGAAATCCGTCGGGCGGATGCATACTGCGAGGGATACAAAGCCTTTATGAATGCCGCCAAAACCGAACGAGAGGCCGTCGGTGAGGCGATAAAAATGGCGCAAAAAGCCGGATTTGTTCCCTTTGACCGTACAGCCTCCCTCAAGGCCGGAGATCGGGTATATGTCAACAACCGGAACAAGGCGCTGCTCTTGGCGGTCATCGGTTCCCGTCCGATTACGGACGGTGTGTCCATCGCGGCGGCTCATATCGATTCTCCCCGTCTCGACCTTAAGCCCAATCCGCTGTATGAAGATCACGATTTGGCGTATTTCGATACGCATTATTACGGCGGCATCAAGAAATATCAGTGGACTGCCATACCGCTGGCTCTTCATGGGGTGGTGGTGTTGCGCGACGGAACCAGCGTATCGGTGCGCATCGGGGAGGAACCGGAGGATCCGGTGTTCTGTGTAACCGACCTTCTCCCCCATCTTGCCACCGAGCAGATGACCCGCAAGGCCGCCGAGGTCGTCAAAGGTGAGGATCTGAATATCCTCATCGGTTCGAGGCCTTTATGCAACGATGAGGAAGGAGAACTCGTCAAGCTGAACATCCTGCGGATTCTCCACGAAAAATATGGCATGGCCGAAGCGGATTTCCTTTCCGCTGAATTGGAAGCCGTTCCGGCGTTCCAGGCGCGTGACCTGGGTTTCGACCGCAGTCTCATTGGCGCTTATGGCCATGACGACCGGGTATGCGCCTATCCGGCCGTGACCTCCATTCTGGAGGTGAAAAATCCCGAATTCACCGCCGTGACCATTCTGGCCGACAAAGAAGAGATCGGCTCGGAGGGAAACACGGGTATGCAATCGGCTTATCTGCGGTATTTCATCGCGGACCTTGCCGCGTTGTCCGGCGCCGAGGCCCGTCATGTCCTGAACAAGTCGGTTTGTCTGTCCGCGGATGTCAACGCGGCTTATGACCCGATTTATCCCGAGGTGTTGGAACCCCGCAACTGCGCGTATCTCAACCGTGGCGTGGTACTGACCAAATATACAGGGTCTCGAGGCAAATCGGGCACATCTGATGCGTCTGCGGAATTCATGGGTTTTGTCCGGCGTTTGATGGATGGAGCTGGCGTGTCCTGGCAGATCGGGGAACTTGGAAAGGTGGATATGGGCGGCGGCGGTACGGTGGCTATGTATATCGCCAATTTGGATGTCGATACCGTGGATCTCGGCGTACCGGTCCTGTCTATGCATGCCCCGTATGAAGTGGTTTCTAAGCTTGACGTGTATATGGCCCATCGGGCCTTTTCCACGCTGATGGGCCGAACGACGTCCATGCGATAAGGAAGAATCCAAAAACTCCGGGTCAGTCGACCCGGAGTTTTTGTGTGCTATTATGAACTTCAGATTTCGTATCCACCCATAAAAGGATTCTCGCATTTTATGCGGCTCAGCTTTAAGACGGTCGGTCCGTGTGGTCGGTTTTGCCGACCGTTTTTTCCTTGTTAATGTGTTTGCGTAGTTCCTCAAGCAGTCGGTTTTTCCCCGCTCTGTTTTCCTTATCCGTCCGGCGCATATGCGGAAAGGCCCGCAAAAGACGTCTCTGCTGGAAATGGGAGCGAAGCAGTTCGTCCTGCTTTCTCCGCAGTTCCGCCACCAAGTCCGCCACATACCGCTTTTTCTCCTCCGGTTTCATTGCTCGCCATGTATTGAGGCGTACCTGTCGACTGGTCTGGGAAGTTTGCTTTCTCTGTTTTCTTTTGTCATATGCGTTTTCGAGGCGCAGGAAGATATCCTCCGTCGGCAATTCCAAATTCTCCAGATGATCCCGTAAAATACCACCCAGTTTTTCGAGTTGCTCCAGCCGATTGCCAATCGACAGGGCCGCTTTGACCGAGAAAACGGCATCAACGATCATAAGCCCTGTCAGAGACCAAGCCAATATCTTGGGTAAAAGAGGCTGAAATCGGTATAGAGCCGCCATCCAGCTTTCAAACAAAGGTTGTATCCCAAACACAAGAACAATTGACAAAAGTCCCCATCCGACCGATATCCAGAAACAAATCCGGCCGTTTATATTCCATTTTTTGTCGGAATAGTCCCACCACCTGGAATGAAACAGCGTTTCCATCGCCCATGAGGTCACGTATTCCAGCACCGAGGCGATAAGCGCCCCGCATAAAAAAACCAAAGGCACGGAGAGCCAGGGCGACGCGATTCCACGTTGAATCGGTAGCAACAAGTTAAAAATCAGCAGTGCTCCGCAGCCGTAGATTGGGCAGATGGGACCGTTGAGAAACCCACGGTTGATGAACCGTTTTTCTTTTATCGAACATTGGACCGTTTCCTGTGCCCAACCCAGAAAACTATACAGGAAAAAGTACAGGAGCATGTTGGTAAGACTACCTGTCATTTCCCCTCCTCCCGGCAATCCACCAGGGCAATAAAGCCTGCCAGACTGCCGCGTAGCGGGCCGGCGGCGCGGTGGGACCAGAAAACATCCGGATGGCAGCGGGTACACAAATCGGTAACGGTAATGTGCTCTGCAGTGATTCCGGCATTCAACAGAATCCGCCGATTGATCTCCCAAAGATCGACATCATATTTTTCATCTTTTCGTCTTCGCACAGCATCGTCTCCGCTTTCTTCCAACGCGGTAAACGCATCGGCAACGGGTTTATCCACTTCAAAGCAACACGGCCCGATGGATGGCCCGATTCCGGCCAAAATATCCTCCGGATGGCATCCGTATTCCTGCTTCATACGCTCCACGGTCACCTTGCCAATCCGTGCGGCCGTGCCTTTCCAACCCGCATGGGACGTTGCCACCACCTTCCGGACCGGATCGACGAAGAAGAGCGGGACGCAATCGGCGTATTGGGTACATAATACCACTCCCGGCTCGTTGGTTAGCAGTCCGTCGATATCGGAATAACCTCGTTCCCTCGTCACACCCCGGCCGCGGTCGGCGGCCGTTGCGCAATATAGGTTCGTATGATGTTCCTGGGCCGAAACGACCACATTTTCCGCCTCCAAACCAAGGCCGCAGCAAAAGAGGTCAAAATTTTCTCGGACCGCATCCACCTCGTCTCCTCGGGTAAAACTGAGGTTCATGGTAGCATATGGATCACGGCTCACGCCGCCAAGACGGGTGGAAAATCCGTGCCGAACAAATGGCAGTCTGTCAAAGGAGGGAAAGGAATAATAAACGGGACCAGTCCCTTCATGGAGGGTCAAACGCGCAGAAGTCGGCAATTCCATAGCCTGCATCTCCTTTATCGGCATCTTGACGGGATGTATTGCTCTACAGTATATCACGGCTCCGGGGAATTTTTCAATCCTTTTCCCGCATAGTTCAGGTCAGCCGGAAAAATCCGTCAAAGCTTTTGCTTATTTTCTGCAATTTTTCGGCTTCTTCATAATTTTTTCCACTTTCATCTGTTGAATCTTCGGTGGATACGGCGTACAATATTAGTAGAATTCGTTATGGGGAGGATCCAGCGTTGGATGCATGTATCAAAGTGGCCTCGTTCAATATCAAGCGGGATTCCCGTTTTCAGGGGACACACAGTTGGCAATACCGCCGGGAATTGGTAGCCGATATCATACGAAAATCGGGATTGGCGATTATCGGCGTACAGGAACTACTGCCTACAATGCGGGAGGATCTGCATACCTTGCTCCAGGATTACAGTATTTTTGGAGACGGGCGCAAACGCAATCGCAGCAATGAACAATCGGCCATTTTGCTGCGGGATCACGATACCCGGCTTCTCGGCGGCCAGACCTTCTGGCTTTCCAAACATCCCGAGCAGTCCGGCAGCCGCGCTTATTTTTCCATGTTTCCCCGTATTTGCACAGTCTGCGAGGTGTTTGTACAGGAATACGGCCGATCGATCCGGGTCTTTAACACCCATTTCGACCATATATGCAGTCCAGCCCGCACTCTGGGTGTCCGCATTATACTGGAGTATATGCATCGAATGAACGAGCGATCCCCTATGCCCTGCATTCTAATGGGTGATCTCAACGCGGCTCCCGACAGCAAGCCCATTCGGATTCTGCGGGAAAACCGGCACACCTATCCCGATATTCATTTGAACTGCGCCTATGATCTCATGAAAAACCGAGCTTCCATCAATACGTATCATGGTTTTACCGGCCGGATTACTCCTCGTCCCCCCATTGATTATATTTTTGTCAGCGACGAATTTGTCATCAAGGACACCTATCTGGATACCACGCATACCGGCGAATTATATCCTTCCGATCATTTTCCTCTAGTTGCGGAATTGGGGCTTAAAAAGCAAGAGGTAGAACTGGCCGGATAACCGAAAAAAGATAAAAAGAGCCGCGGACGTTATCGTTTGGTTTTCGGACGCGTGAACGATCGGCATAAAAAGAAACGGCACGGTTCGGTTTTGCAGGGTGGTAAATCACATGACCCGTGTCTGAGGGGAGCTTGTATTCAAATAAGCTTTGCAGTAATTCAAGAAAAACAGCGTGGCGTGAAGTCAGGCTGTTCTTCTTTCTGCCGTATGGCCGATTACTTCTTAAAGGAGGTTTTCAGGAAGTCGATATATTTGAGACGAATCTACACATCCTGTACTCCGTGCCCGCTGCTCTTATCGGTAGCGCTCGTTCACAAGGCCGTATTCACCATCGGCAAGGAACGCAGAAATATCCGCAACCAATTTTTTCGCCTGTCTCGCTCCCTTATAGCCATGGGTCTGCTGGGCTTGCAGCGCAAACTCTTCATCCTCGGAGATCAAGAAGTTTACTTCGCCGAGTGCGGCGGCAAGCTTGGAGACTGCTCGAGCATGACAGAGATGACGTCATGCTCGCCTTGCAGAATGCCTATTGGATGGCGAAGGAACGGAATAAAGAAACGTACGCGTCGAAGAAATACCGGAAGGATGGTGAGGCATGATGAAAGATTTACAATCTACCATTTATAAAATGAAACAACGTATTGTCAGTATTCTCAGCAAGTGCGCTCCTTCTATCTACATATACGGTTCTTTCGTTCTGAATGATTTCAAACTCGGATGGAGCGATATTGATATTTTGGTTCTAACTGAGAAGCAGATATCCGAGGATCAAGCAAAGAAGCTTGTAAGGCTACGTCAGACTTTGCTTGAGGAAGAACCAAATAATCCTTATTACTGTTCTTTTGAAGGTGGCATGCTGACTTTGGACTCATTTCTTTCGGAAAAAAAGACCGAGTTGTATATTGGGGTACAAGTGGAGAGAAGATCACGGACAAATATGATTTTGATGCTTTTTGCATGAGTGAATTACTTGACAGTGGCATTCTAATATACGGAAATGATATAAGAAATAATTTTACTCGCCCAACGTTTGATGAGTTGAAGGTCAATATACAAAGGCATTATGAAACAATACGAAGATATGTGCAAAAGACGAGACGGAGTTTCTATTCTTTCGGTTGGCTTCTTGATATTTCAAGATGTCTATATACCTTGCGTACCGGAAAGATTATTTCCAAAACAGCGGCGGGTAAATGGGTATTAAAAGAAAATCTATGCCCGTGTGCCGAGGCTCTTGCAAGAGCTGTAGAGGTTAGGAATAATCCGAACAAATATAAAAACGATAAAAATGTTTTGGATTATGCAGAGACGCTTGCAGAGCCGATACAGTGCTTTGCAGATGTATTAGAGAAAGAATTGGAAAGAAGTAAGGGATAATTATGGTGTTTGGTATTAGAAACCAAAACAATAGATGGGCTAAAACAATCTGTAAACTGGATATACCAAAACGGACATTAAAAAGGTCGAAAATCGTATGATTTCCCCTATGTGCGGGCGTTTTCGGAGAAGGCAATATCATTCCATATCCAAGCTCTTTTTGAGCACACAGCGACATACTAACAAATACCATACTATCTTTCATATCTTTCGAGAGCAATGCCGTTTGGGGACATTGTTCTCTTGTCTGCCGAAAGGCGGAAAGAAAACGGCTTGTCAAGGTCGGGCGCAGCCCTTTCATCTTAACCTTGATAAGCCGTTTTCTTTCTGTTATTTGCTCTGTTTGGGCAAAACACAAGGGTATGATACCCGTAAAGGTACATACCCTTGTTGTCAGTACCCCTTATCCGGCAACTGCTATAATGCCTGTTTTGTAAGACCTGTTTTATGAGCAGCCGCCTGAGTCGGCGTTTTTTATATTTGATGAATACGGGATTTGTCGAGTGCGGGAGTTCCCCGTAAAACGATCGCTTATCCGAGCAGAGAGGCAGCCGGCTCGTCCAGCATAACCGTGACATGCGGGTGAAGTTGAAGGATGGACGCCGGACACTGCGGATCCACCGGCCCTTGGATCATATCCTTGACCGCTTGCGCCTTGTCCGCTCCGGTGGCGATAATCAAGATCGCCCGCGCCTTCATAATCGAGCCAATCCCCATGGTCAAAGCCTGCCGGGGAACGTCTTTGACATCGGCAAAAAAGCGTTTATTGGCGTCGATCGTACTTTCCGTCAGGTTTACCACATGCGTTTTCGGCGGGAACACGGTGGTGGGTTCATTGAAGGCAATATGGCCGTTCCGGCCGATCCCAAGGATTTGCAGGTCAATACCTCCGGCTTCATCGATCATTTTTTCGTAGTCCGCGCATTCTTTTTCCGGATCCGATGCGGTGCCGGAGAGAACATGGATGCTCTCTTCGGGAATATTGATATGTTGAAACAGGTTGTCGTGCATGAAATAGTAATAGCTTTGATCGTGATCATGCCCGAGTCCCACATATTCGTCCAGGTTAAAGGTCGTCACATGAGAATAATCCACAGCGCCTTCCCGATAGAGTTCCGCCATTTTCTGATAAGTCGGAATGGGAGTGGAACCCGTCGCCAATCCCAAGACACAATCCGGCTTAGCGATAACAGTGGCGGCAAACAAAGTCGCGCCGGCAGCCCCGATAGCTTCCTTGCTGGCATAAACTCTTACATTCATATTCGGTCTTCCTTTCTAGTAATTTCTACTTTGACCAGTATACACCATCTTTTTGAAAAACACCAGTCCATCCGGACTTTTTCTTTGCGAAAACGGCCGGGATTTCTCCTTTGGGAGTGCAGGCTGAACCCTTCGCCATTCACCAATGTGGGACACACTCATAAACTGATAGAGAACCGCGCCCAACCATATTATTGAAAAGGAGAGTATGCGCTTTGGATAACAAGCATTGCGGCATGAATCACTATCACATGACGCGAGTAAACCGTTCCGGGCAATGTCCTGGAAACCGTCGGTCCTCTATCGGCAGTCCAGCAACAACTGTTCCGGCCGCGGCTGTAGAATGTACGCCGGACGGCCAACCAATGGCACTGGCCATGGCGTATGTGCCCATACAGAGGCTGAACACCATTTATGAGCCTCAGGAAGGTTTCTGCCAGGGAACCATTTTTCCCGAATTGAATAAGCCTTGGATGGTAGGAGGGGTCAACTGTGGATGAAAAAACGATGCGGTGCCGTATCCACGCTTATGATTTCTCGATTTTAGAGATGGGACTGTATTTGGACACCCATTGCGACGACATGCAGGCTATGGAAAAACGTCGGGAAATGCAGGAAAAAAGGGCGGAACTCGTTGCGGAATATGAGCGCCAGTTCGGTCCTTATATCGTTACCAGCAATCAAGTTAGCGGCGACCGGTGGACATGGGTATGCAATCCGTGGCCCTGGGATTACAAGGAGGGTTAATCCATGTGGGAGTATGAAAAGAAATTACAGTATCCGGTCAAAATCACCCGACCAAACCCGAAATATGCAAAAATCATCATCAGCCAATACGGTGGACCCGATGGGGAACTCGGCGCTTCTATGCGGTATCTGAGCCAGCGGTATGCTATGCCCTATCCGGAATTAAAAGGCCTGCTGACGGATATTGGTACAGAAGAATTGGCCCACTTTGAGATGATTGCCGCTATGGTACACCAACTCACCCGGAATATGACCCCCGAAGAGATTGTGCGGTCGGGGTTTGATACCTACTTTGTCGATCATACCGCCGGCATCTGGCCACAGGCCGCATCCGGCGCCGCTTGGACCGCCAACTATATTCAGAGCAAAGGGGACGTCATCACCGATATGCATGAGGACATGGCAGCAGAGCAAAAGGCGCGTACCACCTACGACAATCTGCTCCGTCTTATCGACGATCCGGACATCCGCGATCCCCTGAAATTTCTGCGGGAACGGGAGATCGTACATTACCAGCGCTTTGGCGAGGGGCTGCGGATCGCGACCGACCATCTCAACAGCAAGAATTTCTATGCCTGTAATCCCAGTTTTGATAAGAACTGTGGAAAGAAAACCTGCTGATCTATTGGGACAGTGAAATGTCAAACTGGGAGCAGCAGAGAGTGGGTTCACCCCCAGGGGTCCAGGGAGAATGGCAGTTTAAACCTTCTATACATGAATGAATAGGCTGAACCCGGGGCATTTTGGGTGCCCCGGGTTTTTCACTCTGGCGTATTCACCTTTTTTAGCTGATAAGAAAGGGTCATCAGGCTGTCCCCTAAATGGACATTTTCCACCACAGCACCGGGATGATAATAATTGATATCATAATGACTGAAGTTCCAGAAACCTCGAACACCCGCTTTCAGCAGCCGTTCCACCAATCCCGGCGCCGCCTCTTTGGGAATACACAGTATCGCAACCTCTGGCTTTTTCATACGACAAACCTTATCCAAATTCTTGATAGGCTGAACCTTCATCCCTCGGATAGTCCGTCCGATCAGTTCCGGAGAATCATCAAAAATACCAACCAGGCGTATGCCGCGGTTTTCAAAATCCATATGGTTTGCGATAGCCCGGCCCATATTGCCGGCGCCTAGCAAAACGGTATCCGACAGGTGATCCATACCGAGAATATGGCCGATTTCCGCATACAACTGTTCCACCATATACCCATATCCCTGTTGGCCGAATCCGCCGAAGCAGTTTAAATCCTGCCGAATCTGAGAAGCGGTCAGGCCCATTCGCTGAGACAGTTCTCTGGACGAGATACGGGTCACACCATTTTCTTTCAGATCGTACAAGAATCGGTAATAGCGGGGAAGACGGCGGACAACCGACATGGAAATCGTCTCTCCCTTGGCCATATCCTGTCACCTCCTGGTCGCGCGCGGCGGAATTCAGCCCTGGTCCCGTGTGTAATTGAGCAGACCGCCTGCAAGCAGCATCTCCACCTGACGACGGGAAAAAGAGGCAGCAAGCGGGATTTCTTCACCAGTCGTCCGGTTTTCCAAAACCACCGGCTCCCCCTTATCCAGACGACGGCGGATATCGGGCAAACACAACTTGTCTCCGAAAGAAATCCGATCATAATCCGCCTCGTTTGCAAATGTCAGCGGCAAGATGCCCGCATTGATCAAATTGGCTACATGGATACGGGCAAAGGATTTGACAATTACAGCTTTAATTCCCAAATATAAAGGAGCGAGGGCCGCATGTTCACGCGAACTCCCCTGTCCGTAGTTGGTCCCGCCGATGATGATGCCTTTTCCCTCCGCTTTGCAACGGGCCGGGAAATCGGGATCGCACCGAACGAAACAATGCTCCGAAATAGCAGGAATGTTGGAACGAAGGGGCAGGATCTTCGCTCCCGCGGGCATGATATGGTCGGTAGTGATATTGTCTCCCACCTTGAGCAGAACCTTTGCCTCTATTGCCTCATCGAGAGGATGCGTCACCGGGAAGGGTTTGATGTTGGGACCCCGGAGAATTTCCACATCATCCATTTCGTCTTCCGGGGCGGGAGGAACAATCATGTTGTCGTTAATCAGAAAAGATTCCGGCATTTTAATCTCCGGCATTTCTCCAAGAGACCGGGGGTCGGTAAAGACGCCGGTTAAAGCCGAAGCCGCGGCGGTTTCGGGACTAACCAGATAAACCTGGGCATCGGCTGTACCCGACCGGCCTTCGAAATTGCGGTTAAAGGTCCGCAGGGAAATCCCCCCGGAATTCGGAGACTGGCCCATACCGATGCAGGGGCCGCAGGCGCATTCGAGGATACGGGCGCCCGCCGCGATCAAATCGGCCAGGGCTCCGTTTTCTGCCAGCATATGGAACACCTGTTTGGAACCAGGCGCGATGGACAGACTCACATCCGGATGTATGGTCTTACCTTTGAGAATAGCGGCCACCTTAAGCATATCATAAAGCGACGAATTGGTACAGGAGCCAATGCAGCATTGATCGATCTTGATCGGTCCGATCTCTTCCACCGCTTTGACCGCGTCGGGGGAATGCGGGCAAGCGGCGAGAGGACGAAGGGCGGACAGATCGATGTCCACCACCTCGTCGTACACCGCGTCGTCGTCGGGGGCCAGCGGAACCCAGTCGGCCTCCCTTCCCTGCGCTTTCATAAACGCTCTGGTAATCTCATCGGAAGGAAAAATCGAGGTCGAGGCACCCAGTTCGGCGCCCATATTGGTGATGGTCGCCCGTTCGGGCACCGACAAAGTTTTAACTCCCTCCCCGCCGTATTCAATGATTTT
>USDZ01000019.1 GCA_900553525.1 uncultured Oscillospiraceae bacterium | reverse complement strand
TGCCATCAGGGGGCTCGGAGGTACTGGAAGGGCTCTCACAGGCAAAGGCCGGCGATCTGGTGATTATGTTCAGCTTTTCCAAGCTCTCGCAGGAGGGAAAAATGATTCTGGGATACCGGAAAGAAGCCGGTTACCAGACGCTTGCGTTTATCTCCCGTGCATTTGTCCCGGAAGAAGAACGGGCAGATATCCAGCTGTTCGCCTATCGGGGAGAGGCAAAAGAGTATCACTCGATGACGGCGCCTGCGGCGTTGGTAGACGCACTGGTAGTGGCGGTATCCGAACAGATGGGAGAGACCTCCATAGAAAACCTCTCCCGTCTGTACCATATGAAAAAAACTTATGCGCCAAACCGGTAAAATTCCAACGCGCCTCCGGAGGGCAATTCCTGCCTGTTATTTTACAGCTTTCATCTGAAATCGCGGCAATCGTTAACCCGACTGCCGCGATTCTATTTTGCACCGATTGGCGCCTATTCCACATGCTGGTCAAAAGAAGCGTGATCCGCTGCCGCTTTTCTTAAAAAATCCAGTAAAATCTGTTCCTGCTTCACCGAAAAAGTACGGGGGATCCAGAGCGTCTTGGAAAAGGCGTTTTTCTGATGCGCACCGTAGGCGTCCTTTGTCTTTCGGGTAAATGTTCCTTGGATACGGATAGAGCGCTTTCCAACAGAATAGTTTTCCAGCCGGAGCAGCACAAAGACAAATTCCACCCGCTCGTCCATGCTGCCGCTGTAGCCGGTATAGTACAGCCGGTTTTCCGAGAGATACACGCGCTGAACCAAAGACGTCCCTGAGCAGTTCGCCCAGTACAGCAGAAGCGGGATCACAGCGAAGATCGAGGCAGCCGCCAGAGCCATAAACGGCTGACGCAGCATCAAGACCGCCAACTGGTCCTGATGGTTCTTGGTGAAATACAGCACGAGAAAAGAAAGCAGGAACGCGCCCGGGCAAACCGCCAGCACAAGCAGCTTCGGCAGCCGCAGATACTGTTTTCGGCGAATCGGGTCGGTTTCCAGAACCAGATCGCCGGATGAGACGGCATCCAGCTTTTCCATTTTCCGCTTTTCTTCATGTTCGGCTTTATCTCCTTTGAATCCAGAGATAAGGGTAAGAATGAGGGGGATTACCAATAGTATCATCGCGGTCAATGCAATGGTGAAGATAAAAATATTGCTCGCCGCATTGGATAACGGCGCAAAGATGACGATGCAGACCAGCAGGGTCAGGATCTCCAGGATCAGCATATAAAAGGCGATGGGAAGGAAAACATTTAAAAACCGCTTACCTTTCAGATTGTACCGTTTGCTCCGGTTCAGGCTTTTCAGCCCTTTACTTTCGATGAGCCCGCTGCTCAAATCAGCTATGGTTTGGGCATTGGACAGATTTGCAAGCATCAATATGGCAGTGAAGGCAAGCAGAACGCCCCTGTTTTGTTCGGCTGTGTCTTTTTCTTTATGCTTTATTGCGGCCAGAATTGTCAGAACAATTTTTACAATCAGTGTAAGATAGATAGGGCCGAACAGCATGAAAAACATCCGCAGATCGAAAAACATATCCTCGGAAAGGCCAATTTTTTCAGCCGGGATCCGCCCGAGCAGCCAGCCGATCCCGATAAACACCGCATAAGATATCACAACCTTGAGCAGCCATTTCCCAAAGCGGACAGTTCGCTTTTCAGCCATCAATACGCGCTCCTTTTCTGCGGATTCGGAAACGCCAGGCAGCCCACTGCCACGGTTAAAGCATCTGTCAGTGTGCGCAGGATGAGATCGGGGATGTCGGCGGTAAAAACCAGCGGCATAAAGAAATTGAACAAAAACAGATCCACCCCAAACAGCAGACCACCCATGATCAGTGCTCTTTTGATTCGGCTGCCGCCGCTCACATAACGGTTCAGCCACGCCATGGCGCAGGCAGTCACAAAACCTGCCAGCAGGCACCACAACAGGGTCTCGACGGTTTTTTCGGGGAAGGACGAATAAATACCGGCAACGCAGTACAGAAGCAACCGCCCTGCTATAAAGCAAAGGATTATGATAAGCACGGGAAGGGCGAGCGGCTTCAGGCGGTGTTTTTTTATGGGAGGACTTGTTTGTCCGAACAGCCAGCCCAGCAGCAGCCCCATGACAAGGAGAGCCAAACCGTCCGCTACGGGATAGGTGATCCGATCCAAGGGAGCCACATGGGGCAGAGGCTCCCACAGGTAGACAATCCACACTGCGCAGCAGGCAAGGCTGTATCGCAGCCCCTGCCGGATATGGTTCCCGCCCATCCTTTTCCGTATGAGCAGGAACAGCGCGGCAATCAGGGAGTAGGCGAAAATCCCGTAAATCGTAAAGACAACAGGCATGGTTCCGTTTTGTGCGAAAATGCTGGGAGCCAGAACCGCCTGCTCTCCTGCGGGTATACTAAGCTGTCCGATAATACGCACAACCGTTGTAGCTATACCAACGAAAATAAGCTTTAAAATGTTTTTTACCGGTTCTTTCATTCCGTATCCCTCTGCATCTCATTGATGATCAGCCGCAGGGATACAAAATCGACAAAATCTGCTTGCTTGCCGTAGGTTTCCATTAACGCCCTGTCTTCTTCGCTCCATTCTTCCGCCGGTTTCTTTTGCAGAGAGCGGTGCAGCAGCGCCATCATGGTTCGGTGTCCCAGAGATAGCGCCTGATAATCGATGGCGCCCCGCAGATGGAAAATCGCTGCTCTGTCATATAGCTGGGCGTGAATCTGCTTTTGAAGGGCGTTTCGGATATTCTCACGATTTTGCGGTATATCTGGGTCAGCCAGCCCGACCGTAACGATCACCAGTCTTTGATGCTCGCCGAATGACTGCCCTCGCAGCGTCTTTGTCAATCCCAGAACACCTCCGGCATACAGCGCGCCGATATACACGATGGTCTGACACCCGGAAAGCAACGGAATATCTCGATAACTGACAGCAGGGATACCCGTTTGCTTTGACAGCTCCTGTGCATACCGGCGGGCGCTTCCGTACCTGCTTCCGTATATAATAATTGATTTCATAAAATCACCCTAATTTTTCAAGAAAGATTTCCTGTGCCGCCGGAACAGCGCACACAGCATACCGGCTATCGGTCTGGATAGGGGCGTCCTTTCATTCTTCAGCGGCCAGCCTTCGCAGCGATATCCGCTGCAATACTGGAAAACGCCCCATAAAAACGCCTCATCCATTAGATACAACAATTCAATATAATTATATAGTGATTCGTGTTTGGCATCTATCATGAGTAGGTTAAGATTGCGTAAAATTATGGAATATGAAAGCGAAAACGTGCGGGAATGAAGAAGCGCCGCCTGCTTCCGTCGTTCGATTTACATCGATTTTACACAAATTTAACCCGTTTATGGTCGCACCTTAATACTGATAGAGGTATCATTACATAATGGGATTTTGTACATACAGGTTTTTGGTTTCGACCCCGGTTTTTTCAAAATAGGGACGTATTCTATATACAGGAGGGGATCTGCCGCATGAACGATGCACATAAAATCGTAGAACAGGTCTATGCGGCCAAAGAAGATGTCCGGGCGGCGGATGACCTGATCCGCGCATACCTGCCCTTTATCAAAGCGGAAACGGCGAAGTTCTTAAAGCGTCCTCCCATAGAGGGGCAGGACGATGAGCTGAGTATCGCCATGATGGCTTTTCACGAGGCAGTCGGCGGGTATTCCCGCACAAGGGGTTCCTTCCTGAAATATGCGGCCATGCTGATCCGAAGCCGCCTGGTTGATTACAGCCGCAGGGAACAGCGCCACAGCCGCGTCATATCGCTGGATGCACCGATAGGAGAAGAAGACACAACTCTGGGAGAGACGCTGGCGGATGACAGGGATCCCCACGAAGAAACGGCGTTGCGGGACGCGACCCGTGCAGAGATTGAGGAACTGACGCGGCAGATGAAAGAATTCGGCGTCAGCCTCAGCGATGTGGCGGACAACTGCCCCAAGCAGCAGCGGACGCTGGATGCCTGCCGGAAAGCCCTGCAGTATGCCAGGGAGAACCCAGAGCTGTTGGATGACCTTTTAAAGACAAAACGCCTGCCCATCGGGCAGCTGGCAACGGGGAGCGGTGTGGAGCGCAAGACGCTGGAGCGGCACCGCAAGTATATGGTATCCCTGCTTCTGATTTATACCAATGGGTATAAAATCATCCGCGGGCATTTGAAACAGGTGATGAAAGGAGTGGCAGCGCGATGAGTTATCTGGTTATGGAATGCCACCCCGGCTATGCGGTTCTTCTGGATGAAGAGGGGCGATTCTTGAAAGCGGCCAATCTGCGATACGAAACCGGGCAGACGGTGTATGATCCGGTGCTGATGAAAGAGACGCCGGAAAGGCAGCGGCATACCGTCCGGTGGATCAGCAGCGGCATCGCGGCGATTGCAGCCTGCTTCCTGCTGTTCTTTGGCATCGGCTATTACCAGAACTATATCCAGCCCTATTCGTCCATATATCTGACCATCAACCCGGAAGTACAGATGGATCTGAACCGGCAGGGCACGGTTGTAGGGCTGACAGGGGCGAATGAAGACGGGGAAACGCTGCTGGAGGGCTATGACGGCAAGGGGAAAGACAAGATAACGGTTGCCGACGAGCTGATCGACCGGGCCATTGAAATGGGCTTCCTGTCGGAAGGCGGCCGGGTTTCCTTCTCCATCGATTCCCCGGACGAAGCCCTGTTCCAGGAGTATGGGACGGAGCTGCGCACCAAAGTAACAGAGCATTTGGACGGGCGGATTACCATTACAATAGAAATTACGAACCATCAAGACGGGCAGGGTCAGGAAAGCCTGGAAAACAGTTCATCTTCGACTCCCTCTCGGCCGAGCACTTCTCAGCCGGAGTCTACATCGCCTTCCTCGTCCGAGCCGTCTCATCCCGTGGTTGTGCCTCCGACGTCTTCCAACGCCACCGATTATGATGATACCGATTACGGCCCAAATAGCGATGGCGTCACCGACTATACGCCGCCTTCCACCAGTACGCCGCCCGCGGACACGGACTATGGTCCCGGCAGCGATGGGGTCACGGATTATACGGACGGCGATACCGATTATGACCCGGGAAACGATGACGACAACGACGGCGACAGCGGCTATGACGACGATGATTCGGATGATGATTCAGACGATGACAACGACCCGGACGATGACGACTGAATTTTTCAAAAAAATTTTCCAGTTTACCCCGGTTTTGAAAACCCGTTTCCGTAATCTATGAGTGTAAGGCAAAACAAAAGCCACAAACAAACGGAAACCGAAAGGAGCAAGTCATATGAAATTGAGAAGAAAAGTTTTTGCAGCGGTCTCTTCCCTGGCTGTAGCGGCTGCAGTCCTTCTGACCGGATGCGGAGCGCCGGCACAGGAGGGAACGGCGCTGAAAGAAACCGGCGTCCTCACTCTGAGCGTCAATCCGGAAATCCAGATCGAATACAACCGAGATGGCAAGGTTACTGCCCTGACCGGCAGGAACGACGACGGAAAAGGCATTGTGGAGGCCTATCCGGATTATATCGGAAAAGACTGCGAGGATGTTTTAAAGGATCTGATCGTAGAAATCAACGAAGCGGGCTACTTTGTGGATGACATCGACGGCAACAAAAAGAACATCGTCCTGCAGCTGGAACCCGGTTCGGTACTTCCCAGCGACGATTTTCTGGCGGATATGAGCGCCAGCACGCAGGAAGCGGTCAAGGGATTGGAGCTTTCCTCCGGCATCGTGACCATTGACGACGATGACTATGATCCCGCCTATGCCAAAGACGGCAAGCCGTCCCCCTACATCACACTGGAAAAAGCACAGGAAATTGCGCTTGCCCAGGCGAATGTCAATGCAGCGGACGCGGTGTTTGACGATAAGGAATTCGACCACAACGACGGAACCCCGATTTTTGAGCTGGAGTTCATGGCGAACGGGAACGAGTACGAGTATGACATTCACGCGGTCACCGGCAAGGTTGTCAAGGCGGAACATAAGACTGCCGGCACGCAGGGCGGAACTTCGGCCACCGGCAGCGGTTCCACCAATTACAACGATACCGATTACGGCCCGAATAATGACGGTGTGACCGATTACAATGACACCGACTACGGCCCCAATAACGATGGTGTCACCGACTACAACAACACGGACTACGGCCCGAACAACGATGGCGTCACCGACTACAACGACACCGACTACGGTCCCAACAACGACGGTGTCACCGATTACAATGATACGGACTATGGCCCGAATAATGACGGCGTTACTGACTACAACGACACCAACTATGATGATCACGGCACCACCAATTACGGCAATACCAATTACGACGACGGCGGCAGCGATTACGACCGGGAAGCTGACGATGATTGGGACGATGGGGATTCCGGTTATGACGATTAAGCCGGAGAACGAGCTCCCCTTGCGGCATGAACTGAAGCACCGGATCAACCTGCGGGAGGATCTGGTGCTTTCCCAAAGGCTCCGGAAGCTGTTTCCCCACGACAAAAACGCCGGGCCGGGCGGTACATACCGGGTAACCAGCCTGTACTTTGACACGCCCTATGACAGCGCCCTGCGGGAGAAAATCGACGGGGTCAACCGGCGGGAAAAATTCCGGCTGAGGTATTACGGAGCGGATACCTCCTTTCTCCGGCTGGAAAAGAAGTACAAAGCAAACGGCCTGTGCGGCAAGCGCAGCGCCCGGATGACGCAGGAACAGGCAGAGAAGCTGCTTTCCGGCAATGTTGGATTCCTGCTGGATTCGGATGAACCGCTCTTCATCGAGCTTTACAGCAAAATCAAAGGGAAAGGTCTGTGGCCGAAGGCCATCGTCCGTTACGACCGGGAGGCTTTTCTCTATGCGCCCGGCAATGTGCGTATCACGTTAGATCGGGATATCCGCACCGGGCTTGGAAATGTGGACTTCCTGAATCCGGCGATTTTCTACATGCGCACAATGGAGCCTGGCACGGTATTGGAAGTCAAATACGATGCGTTTTTGCCGGAGCTTGTCCGCATGGCGGTGCAGGTGCCTGGAAGGCAGGCGGCGGCCTGCTCCAAATACGCCCTGTGCCGGCGGTTCGATTAAAATTATCTGAGGAGGAAGAGCCTTATGACCTTTCAGGATATTTTCAAATCCAGCTTTCTGGAGAATATCGCCACCATCTCCATACTGGACATGGTGATTGCCATGGTATTGGCCTTTCTGCTGGGATTGTTTATCTTTTTTATCTATAAGAAAAGCTACAGCGGCGTGATGTATTCGGCCAGCTTCGGTGTAACACTGATTGCTCTGTCGCTTATTACCACCCTGCTGATTATGACGGTGGTGAGCAACATCGTGCTGTCTCTGGGCATGGTGGGCGCTCTGTCCATTGTCCGGTTCCGCACCGCGATCAAAGAGCCCATGGATATCGCCTTCCTGTTCTGGGCGATTGCGGTGGGCATTGTGCTAGCGGCAGGCCTGATCCCGCTGGCGGTATTCGGCAGTATCTTCATTGGGGTGGTTCTCTTTGCCTTTTCCCGAAAGAAAACGGCGGATTTCCCGTATATCTTGGTGGTGCACTGCGAAAACAGCGAGATTGAGGAACAGGCGCGGATTTTTGTCAAATCCCAGGTCAGGCGGCTGAACCTCAAGAGCAAGAGCGTGGACAACGGCTGCGTGGAACTGAATTACGAAGTCCGTTTGAAAGAGGACAGCAACGCCTTTGTCAACGAGTTGGAGGCTATGCCGGGCGTGTCCCGGGTGGTGCTGGTCTCCTATAACGGCGACTATATGGGATAAGGCGATGGTAAAGCATAAGTATATCGACTGGATTTGCATCGGCGCGGCGGTTTTGGCTGCCCTTCTCACCATACTTCTGATGTTCGGCGAACAGCTGGGGATCCCCAAAGCCAGCGCCAACCCAGGATATGTGACCCGGCTGTTTGACGACAGCCGGGTGCACACCATTGATATTCAAATTGCGGACTGGGGCGCTTTTATCGAGGACGCCGCAAAAGAAGAATACGTGGCCTGCACTGTTGAAATCGACGGAGAAGCGTTTCATAATATCGGGCTGCGGGCAAAGGGCAACAATTCCCTGCGGCTGACGGAGGAATACGGGCTTTCCCGCTACAGCCTCAAGCTGGAATTCGACCAGTTCCTGGACGGCGGGAATTATTATGGGCTGGACAAATTTTCCCTGGACGCTTCCTTTCAGGATAACAGCTATCTGAAAACCTATATGGCCTACGATATGATGGCGTTCATGGGGGTGCCTGCGCCCCTTTGCAGCTATACCTGGGTGACGGTCAATGGGGAGGACTGGGGCTTGTTCTTGGCTGTAGAGGAGCCGGAGGAAGCCTTTGCCAGACGGAATTTCGGGAATGATCACGGGAAGCTGTACAAGCCGGATTACCGTTCCCTGAATGCGGAAAACGCCGACGTGGCGCTGCGATATATTGACGACGACCCGGACAGCTATCCCGGCATCTTTGAAAACGCCAAATTCAAGGTATCGCAAGCCGATCAGAAACGGGTGATCGAGGCGCTGAAAATCCTGTCCACCGGTGAAAACCTGGAAACCGCCGTCAACGTGGACGAGGTGCTCCGGTATTTCACCGTTCAGGTCTTTGTGATGAACTGGGACAGCTATCTGGGCCATACCGGGCACAATTACTTTTTGTATGAGGAAAACGGGATCCTCAGCATCCTTCCATGGGATTATAACCTGGCCTTCGGCACCTATGCTCTGGGCATGACCGACCCTATCAAAGATCCCAACATTCTTATTAACTATCCCATTAACACCCCGGCGGAAGGAAAGATCATGCTCAACCGGCCGCTTTACCACAACCTGATGAAGCACGAAGGATACTTTTCCCGCTATCACACCTATTTCGACAAGCTCCTTTCGGAATACTTTGAAAGCGGTCGGTTTGCAGTCACCCTCCGGCAGACGGAAAAGCTGATTGCCCCTTATGTTCAAAAAGATCCCACCGCCTTTTGCTCCTACGAAGACCACCGGCTGGCGGTGGATACGCTGGAACAGGTTTGTCTGCTGCGGGCCGAGAGTATACGCGGGCAGCTGGACGGTGAAATCCCCGCCACCATCCGTGGTCAGGCGGAAAATCCGGACGCCAAAGTTGACGCTTCGGAAGTTAAATTGACCGACTTGGGCGATTTCAAGGACTTGGAGGAATCAAAGGAACGGCAGGATGCGGCGTTGGGAGACATAACAGGCAAAAGCACTTAGAACCACGCGATTCTAAGCGCTTTTTACAATAAAAGAGATTCGTTTTATTTTTTCACGCGATTCATAGCATTCTGATAAACAAAATATATCCTTGACAAATCTCGTCTCAAAGGCTGATGCTAAAAAAGTATGCAGAGGAACATCGCTTTCCAAACATTCAATTTTATGTAGATGACGGATTTTCAGGAGCCGATTTTAACCGTCCTGCCTTCAAGCGGATGATGTACGAGGTGGAATGCGGCAGGGTCGGAATCGTGATCGTGAAAGACCAATCCCGTCTTGGCCGAGACTATCTGCAGACAGGAATGCTGATGGAAATTACCTTTCCGCAGTATGATGTAAGGTTTATCGCAGTCAATGACGGCGTAGACAGTGCAAACGGCGTCAGCGATTTTTCCGGCATCAAAAATTACTTCAACGATTTTTATGCCAGAGATACCAGCCGAAAGATCAGAGCGGTACAGAGAGCGAAGGGTGAACGCGGAGAACGGGTCGGGACAACCATTCCGTATGGATATATGAAAAACCCCGATAATCCCAAGCAGTATGTTCCTAATCCGGAAACTGCGCCGATCGTCAAACGTATCTTTGAGATGTATGCAAGCGGTATTGGAATCGTAAAAATCTGTGACCGGCTTTCCAGAGAGCAGATTGTATCACCAAGCGTATATGCTTTCAAAACAACCGGCAGCAAATCCGGTAATCCTGATCTGACAAGACCATACCACTGGGCGCAGACAACGGTACGAAAGATGTTAGCAAATCAGGAATATGTCGGTGACACCGTAAACTTCAAAACCTATTCCAAGTCCAACAAGCTGAAGAAAAGACTGAAGAACGATCCCGAAAATATTCTCATATTTGAAAATACCCACGAAGCCATCATAGACCGCAAGACTTTTGAGTTGGTACAAAAGCATTTTGCAGGAAGAAAGCGTCCGGACAAGCAGGGGGAGATGGACAAATATGCCGGATACCTTTTCTGCGGAGAATGCGGTAGCCGGTTATATCTGCACAGAGGAAAAACCATCAAGCCGGAAAACAACAATTTCCAATGTGGTGGATTTCAGAGAAGGACAACCGACTGTACCGCACACTATATCCGGGAAAATGTGCTTGACCAAATTGTACTGCACAACCTCAAAACAGTAACCGCCTTTGCAAGAGAACAGCCGGAAGAATTTTATGCGATGGCAACTCAAAACGGCGAAGCAGAGGCGAAGAAATTCTACAAAACCGCGGAGCGTGAAAAGATACAGATTGAAAAGCGAATCAAAGAGTTAGACAACATTATTCGGTGCCTGTATGAGGACAGAGTTTGCGGACGAATCACGCCGGAACGATATGATGTCATGGCTGGTGGATACGAACAGGAGCAAGCAGAGCTGCGACAGGAGCTAACAACTATTACCGAACACATTGGCGAAATAGATATGCGGGAGAAATGCATACAGGAATTCATGAACAAAGCAAAGGAATATATTGAGATGCCCAAGCTGACACCTGAACTGCTGCGGGTGTTTATCCGCAGGATCGAGGTGTACGAGAAGCCGGAAAAGTATTCCCGAACAGCAGGAAACCCAATTATCATCCACTATGCATTCCAGTTACCCGAGCAGAACGGTATGCCCGCTATTGAAGTCCTCGCACGTCCTACAGCAATGACTGCTTAAAAAGCAGTACCCGGAAAGCATTCTGCTTTCCGGGTACATACTACATACATTCTCCGTTAACGATATCCCGCAATGCCGGCGGACAGCTTCCAAACCACAGATAAAAACGGTTCTGCGCCATCAGTTGCAGATGGTCTGCTCGGTCTCCTTGTCGAAAAGATGGATCTTGGTGCTGTCGATTACAATGTCGATATTGTCGCTCGGACGAGCGGTAGAAGTCGGTTCAACACGAGCGGTAAAGCTGAAACCCTCCACATTCAGATACAAGAAAGTTTCGGCACCCATAAGCTCGGTGACTTCTACGTCGGCTTTGATCTTGTTGTCCGCAAACATCTCAATATACCGGGGCTCGTCATGCACATCTTCCGGACGGATACCCATTATGACTTCTTTATCCACATAAGGATCGAGGACATTCTTTTCGTTCTTTTCAGCCGGCAGCTTGATCTGATACTTGACCCCCCGTGTGGTCTTAGTATCCTCAGAGCCGAACTCTACGTAATAATCGTCGCCCTTCTTGAGCAGTTTGGATTCGATGAAGTTCATCTGGGGGCTGCCGATAAATCCGGCGACAAACATATTGCAGGGTTTGTCATAGAGTTTATGCGGCGTATCCACTTGCTGAATAAAGCCGTCCTTCATCACCACGATGCGGTCGCCCATGGTCATAGCCTCGGTCTGGTCGTGGGTAACGTAGATGAAGGTGGTGCCTAATTTTTTATGCAGTTTGGAGAGCTCGGTTCTCATCTGGGCACGCAGCTTGGCGTCCAAGTTGGAGAGAGGCTCGTCAAGTAGGAAGACCTTGGGTTCGCGCACGATCGCACGGCCCAGGGCGACACGCTGGCGTTGACCACCGGACAGCGCCTTCGGTTTCCGGTCGAGCAGATGGGCGATATCCAGAATCCGAGCCGCCTCTTCGACGCGGCGCTTGATCTCTTCCTTGGGGGTTTTCCGCAGCTTCAGGCCGAACGCCATGTTCTCGAACACGGTCATATGCGGGTACAGCGCGTAGTTCTGGAACACCATCGCGATATCGCGATCCTTCGGGGCGACGTCATTGACCAGCTTGTCGCCGATGTACAGTTCACCGTCGGAAATCTCCTCCAAACCGGCGATCATACGCAGAGTGGTGGACTTTCCGCAGCCGGAGGGACCGACAAGAATAATAAATTCCTTGTCTTTGATTTCCAAACTAAAGTCAGAAACCGCTGTGACTCCGCCCGGATACTTTTTGTAGATGCTTTTCAGAGAAAGACTCGCCATAAGAAAACCTCCCAATTATTTGCACAACGCGTTTGGATACGCTAGAGATTACTACTACTATACCAGATTTGCGGTATTTGTACCATTCCTGTTATCCACAAACTTTGCTTTCCAGCTTTATCTAAAATATCTAAGGGCATTTTTCACAAAAATTGTAAGGCAGTCCAGAAAATACCGCTTCCTTTTCCGATTCGGTCAATTCACGGCACGCGCCCTCCTTGAGCTTCTCATCCAATGCAAGACCGCCGATAGAGACCCGTTTGAGCCATAGCACATGCCGGCCTACCGCGGCAAACATCCGCTTGATCTGATGGTAACGGCCCTCGGTAATCACGACTTCCGCCAAAGGATGTTCGCCGTCTTCCAGCACGCGCAGCCTGGCTGGACGGCATACGGTTCCGTCCTGAAGGCCTGTCCCTCTGCGGAATGCGTCGATATGCTCCGGCAGCACGGCGCCGTCCACCAATACATGGTAGCATTTTTCAACATGCTTTTTGGGAGAAAGCAGACGATGGGCATACGCGCCGTCATCGGTCAGCAGAACCAGTCCAACCGTATCCTTGTCCAGACGTCCAGCAGGAAATAACCCCTTTTTCCGTAGCGGTTCCGGAACCAGGTCCACCACCGTTTTGGCCTTTGGATCCCGCGAGACACAAAGGATTCCGGGCGGTTTATTCAGCATGATATACCGATACGGCTGGTAACGGATGCAACGTTCGGCGACAGCAATTGTCTGCTGCTCCGGATCCACCTTGGCGGACGGATCCCGGCAAACGGTGCCGTCCACCGTTACCTTACCAGACCAGATACAGCGCCGGGCTTCGCTGCGGCTCCCCGTTCCTTGGGAGGCCACCAACTTATCCAGCCGCTGCATCATATCCATCACCTCGGCTTTGAGTATACCACAATTCCGTCCCGTTGACAAACCCCTATCATATGGAAACACGTTTCCCATTCAAGGGCCTAGGATGCGGACGAGGTCTGGACGGTGTTCATCGGGGTCAGCGCGTGCATAAACCCGTCCAACTTTGTCGAGCAGATGTCGCCCCCAATAATCTTGTCCTTATATATATAGAGATGGGCCAGCACGTCATCCTCGCCGGGATAATTGTCCACCCGATAGCTCCAGCACTTCACGCGTTTTCCATGGTACGGTTCAAGGTCCATACCCGCTTGAGCCTGAATGGTGTTGTAATTTTGAAACACCTCGTCAAATTCGTCCGGAATCAGGACTTCTTTGACCTCGGCTGTAGAAGGGGATACTTCATAGCCCAGGGTTTTCAAAAAACCGACTCTGGCTTCATCACTTGCCGCCGCCACCGGTGTGTATGGCTGCGCACCGGTGGCAGACGTCTGGTTCGACGGCCAGGCGATCGCTACCACCAAAATGGCGACCAGCATCACCACACATACGATGATCGAAATCATCTGTTTTTTGGTGGTCTTCACGGAAAATACAAACACAGTCACGCACCCCGCCTTCCTTGATTGCTACACTATATGCGGCGGCGGAGGCAAGTATGCGGTTATGTTTGAAAGAAATGCGGCGAATCCAATGCACACCGGCAGGCGTGGAACACCTGCCGGTGTGCTGTTATTGGCATATCGCCGATTCGTGTGTATAGTTATAAACAAAGCAGCGTCTTGTCCGCATGGGTCAGATTTTCACAGCCGTCCGGTGTAATCAAGACCATATCCTCGATCCGCACTCCAAATCGGCCTTCCAGATAGATGCCCGGCTCGACCGTCACCACACTTCCCGCCTGTAAAACCGCTTTTCCCGCGCTCGGAGACAGACGGGGTTCCTCATGGATGTCCATTCCGACTCCATGGCCGGTTCCATGACCGAAACAACCGGCATATCCAGCCCCGTCGATGACATCCCGCGCGGCCCGATCCCCTTCGATACAGGGCAAGCCAGCCCTTAGAACAGATAGACAGGCGGCCTGCGCCTTCAGCACGGTCTCGTAGACAAGGCGCTGTTCATCCGAAACCCGGCCGACGGCCACCGTCCGGGTCATGTCCGACCTCCAGCCTTTCACCATAGCCCCGAAATCCATAGTAACAAAATCCCCCGGCTGCAAAGCCCTCTCTCCCGGGACTCCATGAGGCAGGGAAGAATTCGGGCCGGAAACCACAATGAAATCAAACGCCGTCCCCTCCGCGCCCTGCCTGCGAACAAGGAATTCCAGTTCCAATGCGATTTCCCGTTCGGTTCGGCCTGCGCGGATAAAAGAAAGGATACGTTCGAAACCATATTCCGTCAGTTCCTGCGCCTGCCGAATGCTCACCAGGTCTTCCGGAGTTTTGTAAAGACGCAGAGTGCCGAGCCATTCGTCGAGTTCGGGACCCTCTTCCCATTCGACGCCTGAAATATTACGTTTTAGGAAATCAAATTCCTCGAGAGTCAGGCCGCGTTCAACAAAAACCCGTTTAATTCCTGCCTCGGCGAATAAGGCCGACAAAGAATCCGTCACACGAGCAATCTGACGGCATTGGGCTCCCTTTACCTGCCTTTTCGCCGCTTCTATATAACGAAAATCCGTCATAAACCAGGCGCCTTTTCGACTGACCACCAGCCATCCGGCACTAGATGGGAACCCCGTCAGATACCGGCGGTTATGAGGGGTGAGGATCAGCGCCGCATCCGCCTCACCGGGCAGCCGGGCCGCGAGTTGTTCGGTTTTATCCATACGCCGTCTCCTTTCCTATATCATCCGTTAACATGTTCGAGCAGCGCTTCTACCCCCAGCACATAGCTCATTTTGCCAAACCCGCTGATTTGGCCGATGCACACCGGCGCGATGACGGAGGTACGGCGGAATTCCTCTCTTGCATGGATGTTGGAGAGATGTACCTCCACCACCGGCAGCCGGATAGCCGCAATAGCGTCCCGGATCGCATAGCTGTAATGGGTATAGGCCCCCGCGTTGAGGACAATCCCGTCGTATACGCCCATCGCCCCATGGAGGAGATCGATCATCTCCCCCTCGCTGTTCGACTGGGCAAACACGATCTCTGCCCCCCGTTGTTCCGTCCTTTTCCTGATGAAACAGCAAACATCCTCGTACCCTTCCGAACCGTAGACCCCCGGTTCCCGCAGACCAAGCAGATTGAGGTTGGGACCGTTCAGCACTAAAATTTTCATCGTCATCCCTCGCGTTTTTTGAATTTTATTCCGGATTCATACCGGGTAACGTCCAACGACTCGATTCGGCAGTTGAAATGAACCGTATCTTTATTTAGGATTCCTGTTCAGGGAACAGGGCGTAATACAACGGTATCGTCAGAAACACCAGCCATCCCGGATGCCACCAGCCAAAACAGCCCAGCAGCAAAAAAACCACCGCCGTCAGGATCGGATAAGGAAAGTGATGAAAAGAGCGTTTATGAATTATGACATCGACCAGCGAATAGTAAAGCGGCACCGTCAAAAACAAGATCCAGGCCGGGTGCCACCAGTTTCCCAGGAAGCCCAGCAGCAGGAACAAAATCGTGACAAACACCGGATAAGGAAAGGCTAGCCACGGGCTCATTCCAGATGACTCCTGCGGTATCGGATCGAGGGCCAACTCGGGATCGGATTGCGGGCCGACAGCCAGCGCGGCCGTGGTCTCATTAGGCGTTCCGGCCTCGTTTAGCGGAGACTCCGCATCATTTATGGGTTCCTCCCGTCGGTCGTCTTCTTTTTCACCGCCGGCCTCCTCGGAACCGCTCTCGGAAAGGAGCAGCTCGTCCAGAGAGACCCCGTACAGGCGGGCCAGCGCGATCAAGTTGTCGGTATCGGGCGAGGCTTCCGCCCTTTCCCATTTGGAAACCGACTGACGGCTAATTCCGATTTTCGCCGCCAAATCTTCCTGTGAGAATCCGTGCTTCTTACGCAGCTGAAGCAGACGGTTGGCGATTTCGATGTTCATAGGTGTCAAAACTCCTTTTCGGCGTGATGGCCCCAGTATACCCGAC
>USDZ01000018.1 GCA_900553525.1 uncultured Oscillospiraceae bacterium | reverse complement strand
GTGGGGGGACATAAGGGGGAACGTTATTTGCGCTCATACTCATCATCTCCTACAAAAAATGCTTGAATGCGGTCGACTAGGGTTTGAAAACCGGCGTTATAACTGAAAGCCAGTTGTTCCCAGCGGTTTTTCTCCGTGTCGTCTCCTGATGGCGGAGGTGTTTGGTCGGCGCTGATCTGCTGGAGGATATAAGAGGTACCCTCCTCCAACCGATGAAAAGCACCGCTGAAAAAGAGGAGCATGGTCAGGGCGACAGCGACGGATATTTTGGCGGTGTTGAAAGCCAATGTCCGGCCTCGGGTTCGACGTTTTTCCCGATTGATCGAAGTCAGGATACGGTCTTGCAAGGCAGAGGTACCTGCGGCAGGTTCATCCGGTTGAGACGTGCAAAGAGCGTCGATATAAGTGTCCATGCAGGAGGGACAGGCTTCTAAGTGGAGGAGGAGAAGGCCGGCGTCTCTTCCGCTATAAGCGCCATTCGCGAGAGCGGTTATCGTTTCAGGCGACAGATGGCCGTCTTGTATGGTATCTTCCTTCAGCATCTTACAGCACCTCCTTTAGGACCTTCTTCAGTTTTTCGCGGGCACGCAGGCCCTGCGTCTGTACCGTTTTGAGCGGCCTGCCGAGGACGGCGGTAATCTCCTCATAACTTTTTTCCTCCAGAAACCGCAAACGTGCGACTTGGCGGTAAGGCTCGGGCAAATGATCGCACGCTTTCCGTATGTATTCGATGACTTCCCGGGATTCGGTTTCCATGGCTGGTGACGAGGGGGAGGGATAGGTATCCAGCGTTTCGAGTTCGGTCGGGTTGGTCAACACATAAGCGGCGCTCTTGAGATAATCTTTGGATTTGTTGACCGCGATACGGATGAGCCAAGGTTTATAGCGATCGCCTATAAAACGATTAATCGCACGATAGGCGGTGAGGAAGGTTTCCTGGGTTAGATTTTCGGCCTCCTGCTCATTGTGAACCAGCCGGTAACAGACCGTATAAATTAAACGGGAATAGTCCCGGACAAGTCCGGCGAACGCCTCATCGTCCATCCACACCACCTCCCTTTCCGCCCATCCGTTTATAAAAACGAGAGGCGTTTTCCAAAACCTTCAGTTCATCGAATCTTTTTTCATTATAAAAAGAAAATCTCATGAAATATCCGGAGAAAAGCGAAAAAATTTGAGAAGAAGCGGTTTTCAAAAGTGGAAGAATGAAGCTGTAAAGGCTGGAGAGACTATAATAAAAGGGATTAAGAAGATTAAAATTGGGTTAAATTGACCGGTATTGCCTCAAATACAGCGATTTTTAGATAATTCCCGGCTGTTTGGAGCGTTTATCCTCAGATAGCGCTTGCAATCGCGATATATTGTGCTATAATGTTGACGGTAGTGTTTATTACACCCACGGCTTTGTCCGTTTGAAAAGCAGACAGGAGGTGGGCAGGGTGAGTCCTGACCCTGGTAGTCGAAACGTCAACAAGAGCGGGATGCATCCGGTCCGGCCCTAGTCTTTTGGCGGCCGTCGGGGCTCCCGGGAAAGGGGTATGCGCCGATGATCGCTTATTACAAAACCGTCAATGGGCGGGTGCGTCAACAAGAGGATTTCGAAGAAGGCTGTTGGATCAATGTGGTCAATCCCGATGAACGGGAGATCAACAGCCTGATCCACCAGTTTTCCTTGGAACAGGATTTTATCCGGGCGGCCTTGGACGAGGAGGAATCGTCCCGTATTGAGGCCGAGGATGGGAACACCCTGATCATTCTTGACGCTCCTGTAGCGGAACGTCAGGATGATGAAATTGCTTATTACACCCTGCCTCTAGGCATTCTGGTCACATCGTCCTGTGTGATTACGGTATCTCTGCGGGAAAATGCCATTCTCTCTGAATTTGCGGAGGGGGTGGTCAAAGGGGTTCAGACCAATCTCAAAACGCAGTTCGTGCTGCGGCTTATGTTGCGGGTGGCACAGCGCTTTCTTCAATTCCTTAAGCAGATTGATAAACTGTCCAGTTCTTTGGAAAAGCAGCTGCGTAAATCCATGAAAAATAAGGAACTCATCAATCTTCTGGATGTGGAAAAATCTCTGGTATATTTTTCCACATCTTTAAAAGCCGACGAGACTACGTTGGAAAAATTGATGCGGGGGAAATATATCAAGCTGTATGAGGACGATCAAGATCTGCTTGAGGATGTACTCATCGAGATCAAGCAGTCCATCGAGATGTCCAGTATTTACTTGAATATCCTCTCCGGGACCATGGACGCGTTTGCTTCGGTGATTTCCAATAATCTGAATATCGTCATGAAGGCGCTTGCCTCGGTGACGATTGTGATCTCTGTGCCCAACATCATCGCCGGCTTTTACGGTATGAACGTGGAGGGACTGCCACTGACCCAGTTTTTCTGGTTCCCTGTTCTGCTGTCGGGGATTGTTATGGCGGCGGTGGCCTTCTTCCTCCATAAACGGGATATGATGTAGGAATTTTTGCGGAACCCCCGAACCGGATACAACCGGTATGGGTATAGCGGTTTCCAACTAAAAAACGGTATCCCCTGCGGCCAGAATCCGCAGAGGATACCGTTTTTTTGCTTATTCGGAAGAGGATTGAGGCTTGTCCGGCGAGGACGGATCCTGGGACGATTCGTCTTCAGAGCCGTTTTTGGACGAGCGGTCCGGAGGCTCCTTCGGCAAGGGCGAGATCCCCCCGCCGTAATATTGATAGAGGTCAAACCCGCCGGTATCGTCCTCCTGCGCAACGGATGTGTTTTGACTCCATTCGGATTCCCAGGTGTCGGTGCTTTCCTCTTCCTTCAGAGGAGACAACGGGATTTCGCGGTCGAGTTTCCGATGCATCCGGCGATCCCATATCCGCATAAGGAAATAGTACAGGACGAGCAGCAGAATCGCCACGATTGTGATTAGGATGCCAACCATCAGACCCGGCGTATGGTAATCGAAGCGGATGGTGACTTCATCACCCGTAGCGGGACAGACGACCGCCATGAAACCGACGTTTACCTGGTAGATGGTGGCCTCTTGGCCGTTGACGGTGGCCGTCCAGCCGTCTTCATAAGGTACGCTGAAAAAGACCGGGGTATCCTCTTCCACCTGAATGGTCGCGGTGAAGCCGCGATTATCCGTAACAAAAGAGGAGGCGGACTCAGCTTTGCGTGCGAGGCAATCGGCGAAATATGCCTCCCTGGTGTAGGAGACCGAACTGCTAAGCGGATCGAGCAGGCCGGAAAGGGCCGGGACATCCTCGTCCTCCACCACCAGCGCCTTTAACAGGGCGAGTTCACGGTTGTTTTGACTCAAAGCATTGTACTGGGATCGGGTCAGCATGGCGTCATATGTGAAGCCCATGGGAATATAGTATTCGTTTTCATAGATTTTAAAATCGTTCTGGGTATCGACATAAGTCCAACCAGGCATTTGTGTGACGCCATTGCCTTCAAAAAAGGTGCTTTTGTTTTCTTTACCGTTTGAATTCGCATAATCGAACAACCAGCGAACCGAGGTCAAACTCCGCACGGCGTAATGGGAAACCTCCGGACGGGTGGCTACGCCGCGCGCAATGCCGATGGTGGGATAAAATTCCATGACCGAGCCGGGAACGATGCTGTGGAAAGCTTGGATGGTCGGCATCTGCCAAAACATCCCTTGGTTATCCATACCGTCGTAAAAATCGACGCGGGTAAACTGGTTCGGTGTTTCCGGCAGATGAATTTTGTCTTTCCCTTCGATGGCAGTTTCGATGACATAAGACGAGGTATAATTGGAATTGACTTTGCCGAGACCAATCAGATACCAGCTCACCATTAAGCTGACGCAGAGGGTGGAGACAACGGTTAAACGGAAAAAATTTTCACGTTCTCGCTTGAAAACCGCGATTAGGATGGCTGCTACCACCAGGCAGACGACGGCGATAGCGACAAACAGCCAGAATCTGGCCGGACGTTCCATCAAACCAATGTCGAGTTTGCCGGTCTCTTTATCCGGCGTCCAGCTTTTGGGCGTCAGACCGATAAACAGTGCGAAAAAGGCGGTGATCCCAAAAGTCCACCCGAGCGCGCGGTTCCAGTTGACGGCAGTTTCCTCCGCCTCTTCAAAGCATTTGACCGTGGAGAGAACGAGTATGAGGACCATCATATAATACCAGCGGGCGTAATAGGCCCAGTTGAATAATTGGAATATGGCGTTCAGACCGGGTATGACTGCGCAGAAAAAGCAGATAATCAGCATACGGCGCAGCCAGTCTTTGTGTTTGCGAGATTGAAAATACGCGATGGCGCCCGAGCAACTGAACACCGGCAGCCAAGCCGACATGGAAGCCCATTTGTTATCCGAATCGGGGAAGAAATTTTCCCTGGCCGGAATATCCTGCGGAAAGAAGAAGGAGTGTAAAATATCGAATAGGCGTTGCGGTTTGTTATAGATCAGCAGATCCCAGCCGGCGAGCAAACTGTCGGTCCGGGGGTTCTGAATAACCGCAAGGTAGGAGGGAAGCAGCAATACGGCCGCTCCTGCTGTTCCGATCACCGCTTCAAAGAGCAGCCACAGGAATTTGGACATGGAACATTCCCATTCACCCGAGAACATCCGGACAAACCAATAAATCAGGATAAAAATGGCCTGACCGATAAAGAAATAATAGTTGTTCAGGGCGCTTAGGCAGACCATCAGTCCGAACAGACCGCGTTTGTCATCCTTCATGTAGCGCTCAAGGCCGAGAAGCATTAAGGGGAAATAGATGATGGCCTCATGAAAGTGATTGAAAAAAACATTATAGATGGAAAAGCCCGAAAACGCATACAGGATACCACCGATCAAGGCGTAGTCGGGCCGGACAAACCGGCGAAGAAAAGCATACGCTGCCGCTGAACTGCACGCGAATTTTAAGATGAGCAACGGTCCCATCAGATATGGGACAGCGGCGCTGGGAAAAGGCATGGTCAGCCAGAAAAACGGACTGCCGAGCAGATAGAAGGAGTAAGAGCCTATAAAATTGGCGCCGAGATCGGTGGTCCAACTCCAGAAAATGTTGCCTGAACGCACGCTGTCGTGGGCCATTTGGTAAAACGGAATCTGTTGAACATTGAAGTCCCCGTAATAGATGAAGTATCCCTTGTCGTAGATCAGGAAGGGAAGAAACAGAAGTGTCGCCGCGGCCAGGGGAAGGAGGAAGGAGAGCCAGGCCCGTTCTTTCAGTTTGCCGAGAATGGGAGTTCTCAAGTTTCATCACACCTTTACGATGTTGGGATATTCGAATCCATCCCGATTTTTCCCGGAAGGGACTCGTCTCCGCTTTGGGCGGAGGAAAAGGCTGTTCGAAGTGATAAAAGCAGACCCCATACAAAAATGGCGAGATTGACCAGGGACATCACAATCATCACCGGTCCGAATATCCGATTCCAAGGAGCGCTGGGATCCTGGATTGTATTATTTTTTATGAGCAGCATGAACTGATTGATAAAGGTCATGAGGGAAAGGGCCAGATACTGCCATAACCAACGAAAATCCCGCCACCGCAGAAACAGCATAAGGGAGAACAGCAGCACCGGGAACTGATACCGCTCATGCATCCGGGTGGTGAGGATAAACGCACACTGCATGAACAGGAAACAGCCCAACCAAAGCCGGTTTTCACTCTTTCCCCGGAGCATGACATAAATCATCAGAACCAGAGAGAGAAGTAGCATCAGAGTGCTGAAATGGTGTAGGGTGAAACCACCGACGGCATATCCATCCTCGCCGATCGTACCGAACAGAAGGGAATGGTTATCTCGGACCATATTGAGGGACGAAGCCCCGTAAAGATTGTAGGCGTTGAGAGTGGCATAGGGATATTTTCCGAATCCTCCAAAATAAACTTGGAAGGGCAGCAGAAGGCTTGCAGTCCCCCAAGCTTTCCAACTTCCCGCGATAAAAGGAATAAATCCAACTATTCCGGTCAACAGAGCTACCCCGACACAGGACAAAGCATGGCTCCATCTTAGCCGCAGTATAGAATTCCAAAAGCGGGCGGTGCGGCCGGACCGTCGAGAGGGGTCGAGCGGGGTGTCGGGGCGAAGCAGAAAAACAAACAGCGCAGGGGCAAAATATAAGCACTGCATTTTGGTCAGGCAGGCGACGGCGAACAGGACTGAGCCAAGCAGCGGCTTTTTCCGTTCAAATTGATAAAAGGACAGAAGAACAAGCAGCACCATCAGGCCGTCGGTCTGCCCCCAATGAGCACTGTTGAAGATGGCGGAGGGATTGAGAGCCCAGAGGGCGGCGGCCAATATTCCCAGTGTTTCGCTCTGCCTGCGGCAAACCAGATAAAACAGTCCTGCGGCCATCACGTCGAACAGGATGGGAAAAGCCTTCATTGCCAACATATCCAGCATCCAATAGTCCGCGATCGGAAAATACCGATACAGTTGCCCAACGATATATAAACAATACAAATACATGGGCGGATAATCCAGTGCATATGAACCGGTATTCAAACGGGTGTAAGCGTCAAAAAATCCATCCTGGAAACCGAGCGCCCACGTACGGTACCAGTTGATATCGAAATAGTTCGCATACAAAATCCCGATGCACAGACGAAATATAAAGGCGAACAGCAGGATACAGATGACTATCTGTGTGCCGTGCCGCCGGCGTAAAGTAAGCGATGGCAAAATAACCAACACCCTTTCTTTTTATCAGATCGAGTATATCAAAAACCGACGTAAAAGAAAAGGGCCAAATTGGAGAAAAACCACCAGGCGGCTTGGAAACGGGACCAGGATACGCTATAATGGAAAGAAAGAGATAGGAGGTTCCTTCATGAGTTATAATTTTTTTGCGCTGCTTTCTCGCATGAAATACATCACTCGCTGGGCCCTGATGCGCAACACCCGGCCGGAAAATCTATGTGAACATACCCAGGATGTGGCGGTACTGGCACATGGCCTGGCCGTTCTACAGAATCGACGCTTCGGCGGTTCTTTGGATGTAGGAAAATGCGTTTTGCTCGCGTTATACCACGATGCTCCTGAAATTTTGACTGGGGATCTGCCCACTCCGGTCAAATACTATAATCCGGCGATTCGGGATGCTTACCGGCATGTAGAGGATGTCTCCGCCAACAAACTGCTTTCCATGCTGCCGGAGGATATTCGTTCGGATTACCAGGCTTTTTTCTTTCCCGGAGAGGATCTGGCCGAAGAGCGGCGGATCGTCAAAGCGGCGGACAAGCTGTCCGCTCTGATCAAATGTGTGGAGGAGCAGGGACAGGGAAATCGGGAGTTTGATCAAGCCCGCCGCTCTACCGAGGCGGCTGTCCGGGCCATGCATCTACCGGCGGCGGATTGCTTTTTAGAGGAGTTCCTGCCTGCCTTTAAACTTACTCTGGATGAACAGAACTGACATCATATCGGTGGTGGATATAAGAGGCAGGATACATACCAAAAAGATTTGGGAAAAACGGCTGCTATTTTCGTATAAACTCTTTCTGTATTTCTATTAGGGTAAAAACGACAGAACATGTTATCCAAACCGTGAAAGAGGGCTGGCTATGCGGCTTCTAGAAGACCGAATTCAAAGGGACGGTAAAGTGAAGGAAGGCCATGTACTGAAGGTGGACAGTTTTTTGAATCATCAGATGGACATAGCTTTATTTACTGAAATGGGGAAAGAATTTTACCGATTGTTTGGCAGTGAGGGTGTGACCAAAATCCTGACGATTGAGGCTTCCGGCATCGGGATTGCCTGTATAACGGCACTGTATTTTCATGTGCCGGTTCTATTTGCCAAGAAAAATCAAACCAGAAATATAGCAGGGGATGTTTATACCAGCCGGGTCGAATCGTTTACCCACGGGCGGGTGTACGAAATTCGGGTGGCGAAAGAGTTCCTTTTGCCCGGTGACAGGGTGCTCATTATCGATGATTTTTTGGCAAACGGCAGCGCGTTACGCGGTTTGATTCAATTGGTGAGGGATGCAGCCGCGTCTCTCGTCGGCGCGGGTATTGCCGTGGAAAAGGGCTATCAGCCCGGAGGGGATCTGGTTCGTGCCGCTGGAGTGCGGGTGGAATCGCTGGCGGTCATCGATTCCATGGATGAAAAAAACGGCGTGGTGTTTCGCCGTTAAACGTCCTGAACCGACTGCGCAATATCTTCAGACATGCAAAAAGGGGCTGCCGCAAAAGAATTCCTTTTGCGACAGCCCCATGAAAATCCCTGACAGGCCATAAATAGTGGCCTGTTATTTTATACCAGCTCTTTCACCGTTTATCGATATTTTGGCCGGGCGGTATAGCTGGTATGCAAGCAATGGTGCGCTTTATGTCCACCGAATCCATCGTCAAAGAATTCTTTGTAAAGAGTCTGGATGACGGGGGATTGATGGGACTTGCGCAATTTCATACCGGCGTCCTGATCGTACAGAGCCTTGGCACGCAAAGCCTTGAGATCGGTGGTATTGCGTACCGAAGCGGGCTGAATGGGTTGTCCGCCGCCGTTGACACAGCCGCCCGGACAACACATGATTTCCACAAAATGCCAGGGAGCTGTGCCGTCCCGGATACAACTCATGATATAATTGGCGCTGGCAACACCGCTGGCAACCGCGACCTTGACATCCATGCCGGCAATGTTGTAAGTGGCTTCCTTCAGTCCGGCGGTGCCGCGCACTTCGTGGAAATCCACCGTCTCATTGTCCTTGCCGGTAAGCCAATCGTTGGCCGTACGAAGCGCAGCCTCCATGACACCGCCAGTAGCGCCGAAAATAACAGCGGCGCCGGTGTCCTCGCCAAGCGGTGAATCGAATTCCTCGTCCGGCAGGGAAGTAAACTTGAGCCCTGCGCGGTCGATCATCCGCGCCAATTCGCGGGTAGTAATCGCAATGTCGATATCGGGTACGCCCGCCGCACTCTGGTCGTCCCGTCCGCACTCGAATTTTTTAGCGGTGCAGGGCATTACCGAGACATTGACGATATCCTTTGGGTCGATTCCCATCTTCTGAGCGTAATAGGTTTTGATGACCGCTCCGCTCATTTGTTGGGGAGATTTGCAGGAGGAAAGGTGGTCGAGCTGATCGGGGTAATAATACTACGCAAATTTGACCCAGCCGGGGGAACAAGAGGTGATCATGGGCAGCACGCCACCGTTTTTCACCCGATCAACGAATTCGTTTGCCTCTTCCACGATGGTGAGGTCGGCCCCGAAATCGGTGTCGAAAACCTTATCAAAACCGAGACGGCGAAGGGCCGCGACCATTTTGCCTTCGACATTGGTGCCGATCGGCAGTCCGAAACATTCGCCGAGGGTAGCGCGGATCGAAGGGGCGGTGGTGACGATCACGTGTTTTGTTTCATCCGCCAGAGCTTCCCATACCTTTCCGGTATCGTCCTTCTCGGTGAGGGCACCGGTTGGGCATACCACGATGCACTGGCCGCAGGAAACACAGGGAACGTCGTTGAGTTTTTTCTCAAACGCCGTGCCGATATGGGTATCGATGCCACGATCGTTGGCGCCGATGACCGACACATACTGTTGGCGGCAGGCCGCGACACAGCGGCGGCAGAGAATGCACTTGTTGTTGTCCCGAACTAGGTGAGCGGCAGAGGTGTCCAGCTCATAATGGGGTTTGAAGCCGTCGTATTTGCCGGTGTCCTCCACGCCGTAATCCTTGCACATCTTCTGCAGTTCGCAGTCGTTGGAACGCACACAGGAAAGGCATTTTTTCTCGTGGGTGGACAGAATCAATTCCAGTGTCGTGCGGCGGGCGGCCTGCACTTTGGCGGTGTTGGTCTGCACTTCCATCCCTTCGGAGACCGGATATACACACGCAGTCACGAGACCACGTGCCCCGGTAGCCTCTACAACGCAGATACGGCAGGCGCCGATTTCATTGATATCTTTCAAGAAACAAAGGGTGGGAATTTCCACCCCGGCATAGCGGGCGGCCTCCAAGATGGTGGAACCCTTGGGTACCTCGACCGCAATACCGTTAATCTTCACATGAACCATGTCTTCCATTTCGGTCACTCTCCTTCCTTAAACCTTTATGATCGCGCCGAAACGGCATTTTTCCATACAGGCGCCACACTTGATGCAGGCGCTGACATCGATTGAATGAGGATTCTTGACCGTGCCGGAAATGGCACCGACCGGACAGACGCGGGCGCAGGCGGTGCAGCCCTTGCACTTGTCGGCAACGATCTCATAATGGAGCAGAGATTTGCAGACGCCGGCGGGACATTTTTTGTCCACAACGTGTGCAACATACTCGTCCCGGAAAAATTTCAGGGTAGAGAGCACGGGATTGGGAGCCGTTTGACCCAGACCGCAGAGGGAATTGGCTTTGATATAATGACAAAGCTCTTCGAGTTCATCGATGTCTTCGAGGGTACCGTTTCCCTTCGTGATTTTGTCGAGTTTCTCAAGCAGCCGCTTGGTCCCTACACGGCAGGGGGTGCATTTGCCGCAGGACTCGTCCACGGTAAATTCCAGAAAGAACTTGGCAATGTCCACCATACAGGTGTCCTCGTCCATGACGATCAAGCCGCCGGAACCCATCATACAGCCCATGGCGATCAGGTTGTCGTAGTCGATCTTGGTGTCGATCAGGCTGGCCGGGATACAGCCGCCGGAAGGACCGCCGGTCTGCGCGGCTTTAAATTTCTTGCCGCCTGGGATGCCGCCGCCGATCTCCTCCACGATTTCCCGTAAGGTAGTACCCATGGGGATTTCCACCAAACCGGTATGTTTGATCTTGCCACCCAGGGCGAACACCTTAGTGCCTTTGGACTTCTCGGTTCCCATCGAGGCAAACCACTCGGCGCCTTTGAGGATGATCTGAGGAACATTTGCAAAGGTCTCGACGTTGTTCTCCACCGTCGGGCAGCCAAACAAGCCTTTGACCGCCGGATAGGGGGGACGGGGACGGGGCTCGCCGCGGTTGCCCTCGATAGAAGTCATCAGGGCGGTCTCCTCGCCACAGACGAAGGCACCGGCACCTAAACGGATCTCCATGTCAAAATCAAAGCCGGAACCGAAGATGTCTTTCCCTAAAAGGCCGGCCTCGCGCGCCTCGTCAATAGCGATCTGGAGACGGCGCACCGCGATGGGGTATTCGGCCCGGACATAGACAAAACCCTTGGTGGCGCCGATGGCGTAGCCGGCAATGGCCATCGCTTCCACCAGGCAGTGAGGATCGCCTTCGAGGACCGAACGGTCCATAAATGCGCCGGGATCACCCTCGTCGGCGTTGCAGACCACATATTTCTGGGGCGCCTTATTGGGAGCGCACAAGGCCCATTTCCGACCGGTGGGGAAACCGCCGCCACCGCGCCCCCTCAGGCCGGAGTCGGTGACGATTTGAATGACCTGTTCGGGGGTATATTCGGTCAGGCACTTCGCGAGAGCCTGATAACCGTCCATGGCGATGTATTCATCCAAAGATTCGGGGTTGATGACGCCGCAGTTGCGCAGTGCCACCCGCACCTGTTTTTTGTAGAAGTCGGTTTCATTCAGGGCCTTGATTTCGTCTTTGTCCACGGTCTCGTCGTAAAGCAAACGGGTAACGATCCGGCCCTTGAGAAGATGTTCGGAAACGATTTCGGGGATATCTTCTTCCTGTACCCGAGAATAGAAGCATCCCTCTGGATAGACGATCATGATGGGACCTAGGGCGCAGAGGCCGAAGCAGCCGGTCTTGACCACCTTGACCTCGTCGGTCAAACCGTTGGCAGCAATCTCCTTTTCCAGAGCTTTGATGATTTCCTGGCTGTGCGAGGAGGTGCATCCGGTGCCGCCGCAGACCAGTACGTGTGAACGATACATCCGTTTTTCCCTCCCGCGTTATTTCATCAGATTCGCGACGGTGTATTCCGTCACGGGATTGCCGTTGACCAGGTGATCGACAATAATTCGCTCCACCTTTTCAGGCGTCACCTTTCCATACGTGACCTTCTCTTTGCCCGGCATCATAACCTCAACAATGGGTTCAAACTGGCACATGCCGATACAGCCGGTTTGGGTGACGGTGACACCGGTGAGATGACGTTTGGCCACCTCTTCCACAAAGGCGTTGAGGACTGGACGGGCACCTGCAGCAATGCCGCAGGTGGCCATGCCGACTACGACACGGGTCTCGGCTTCAGAGCCTTCCCGCACGGCCATTTTCTCCCGGGCCTTTTCCCGGATGGCCTGCAGTTCCGCTATGGTTTTCATATGGGTACCTCCTAATTCAAGTATCAGAATAGGGACGGCGTTCCGCCTTTAGGCAGTGCCGCCCAGATTGTTTTCATTTTCCCTCAAGTAACTGTCGATCCACTCCATCACGTCCGGCTCGCAGAGAGGTACATCGCCGAGCTGTTCCCGCATTTCACGGGTGTCCATCTGGAACGAGCGGTCGTCCACCGTATGGCAGTAAACAAAATCCACATCGGGATTCAGACGGATCAAGGCGGTGATGGTTCCGATCATATCTCCTAAGGGCATGCGGTCGATATGGGACAAATGGAACGAAGCCGTTACAACTGTTCCTTTTCCCGGCTGGGATACAATATCGAGAAAACCGCCTGTCATCTCCGCCGCCATGCGGAACAGGGGAATGCCCATCCCCACTTTGCGGGTGGTGCGGGTGGTATAAAAAGGATCCCGGACTTGTGCAAGGGTTTGCGCATCCATGCCGCATCCGTTGTCCTCAACAGCCAGGAGCAGGGAATCCGCCTGTTTATCCTCCTTCACAGTTAAGATGACAAGAGTGGCGCCGGCGCTAAGGGAGTTCTGGGCAATATCGAGTATGTTTAGAGACAGCTCCCGCATATTAGTCTGCGTACTTGGCCAAAATGCCCGGAATGTCATCCACGGTCAGTCGTCCGTAAACATCGTCGTTGACCGTGAGGACCGGTGCCAGACCACAAGCGCCGATACAACGGCAGGCCGTCAGGGAAAACTTGCCGTCTTCGGTGCATTCGTCTGAACCGATGCCAAGGGTCTCACTGAGTTTGTTGAACAGATCGCCAGAACCTTTGACATAACAGGCCGTGCCGAGACATACCGAGATGTTGTATACGCCTTTTGGCGAGAGGGCGAACTGGGCATAAAAGGTCGCCACTCCATATACCTTTTCCAACGGTACATTCATACCCTCGGCGATCATCTGCTGTACCTCAAAAGGCAGATACCCGTAAATATCCTGTGCCTGTTGCATGACTGCCATCAGGCGGCTGGGATCCTGCCGGTTTTCAGCGATGACGGCCCGGAGCTTTTCCTCCTGTTCCGGGGTTCCCTTAAAAGGGAGGGTGCTGATCTTTTTTTGCATCTTGCCGATTCCTCCTTGAGAATTTGGAGACCGAGGTTTTTCCAAACCATTCGTCCGATTTCGACCGGCGGACAAACGCCGGTACGCAGAAGCAAATCTCTGTGATTCACCCCCAGATCCTACCCAAAGGCAGGATGAGCTCAATGCTATTCATTATACATGACCTATTTGTTTTTTGCAATGAGGTAGTTTTAACTAACTCTATTTTTTCCTCAAAATCCGTGTTTATTTTCTCAAAATTGTCATAAAAATCCAGGACGTATCTGGAGGCATCGAATATCGGCGAAGAAGAAAAGCGACTCGGAGGAAATTTTCTATTTTTCTATTGACAAGCGGTCCCAAATCAGGTACGTTGTTCGGGCAAACTATGGAGGAGATTGTCTATGAAGAAAAAACCAACTTATACATGCACTTTGCATGCCTGCTATTGGGGCTATATTGTACAGGCGATCATTGCCAATTTGGCTCCTCTGTTTTTCGTGACCTTTCAGGCCGATTTTCATATTTCGTTTGAACAGATTGGCCGCCTGATTCTGTTGACCTTCGGCATCCAGCTGATAGTGGATCTGCTGTCGGTCAAATTCGTCGATAAGATCGGCTACCGTGCCTCTCTCATAGTCGCTCATGTTGCCGCCGCCACAGGGTTGGTGCTGCTGGGCACTTTGCCACAGATCCTTCCCGAACCATATGTCGGTCTGACGGCCGCCGTTATCGTCTATGCCGTGGGAGGCGGTCTGATTGAAGTCCTCATCAGTCCCATTGTCGATTCTTTGCCCAGCGAGGCAAAAGCCTCTTCTATGAGCTTACTCCATGCGTTTTATTCCTGGGGACAGGTGCTGGTCATTCTGGTAACGACGATATGCGTTGGTTTTACCGGTGACGAACTCTGGTGGGTCTATCCTCTTTTATGGGCGTTGGTGCCGCTGACCAATTTATTCCGAATTATCCGGATGCCCTTGATGCCGCCTCCCTCCGAAGAGGATAAAATTCCTTTGAAAAGGCTCTTTTCCTCCCGGGTTTTCTTTATCGCGCTGTTGATGATGCTTTGTGCGGGGGTAGCGGAACTCTCCATGTCTCAATGGTCCTCCTTGTTTGCAGAAAAGGGCCTCGGTGTGCCCAAACTGATGGGCGATCTGCTGGGCCCCTGCCTCTTCGGCCTCCTCATGGGGATTGGACGGACGATATACGGCATCTGGGGCAGCCGATTTGACCTGAAAAAGGCCATGCTTTTGAGCGGTTTACTTTGTATCGTCTGCTATGGGGTCACGGTGTTTGTTCCCTCGCCCTTGCCGGCCCTGTTAGGCTGCGCTTTTTGCGGTTTGTCCGTCAGCCTGATGTGGCCGGGCACCATCAGTCTGTCGGCGGCTAGGTTTCCCGGCGCCGGTACCGCTCTATTCAGTATGCTGGCCTTGGCGGGAGATTTCGGCTGTTCCCTTGGCCCCTGGCTGACCGGAGCGGTATCAGATGCAGCACAGCGCCTGCCGTTCCTGCAGGACGCCATGCGGGAAAGCGGACTGGCCCCCGACCAATGGGGATTGCGGGCCGGTCTGGCGGCGGCGGTGATTTTTCCACTTCTGCTTGTCCTTGGTATTGGTTTCCTACAGAAATCCTCTAAACCGGCGAAAATTCCGAAGGAACCGCCGTTATAAAGGCGGTTCCCCAGTCGGCGGAAAAGGCCAGCCAATAGGCTGGTCTTTTTGCATGGATATGAAAAATAGGAAGGGATGATGGGAAAGATGTTGGAGAGATGGGATATGGAAAGAGGGGTACTGGAGATTGTGGATGCGGAAAGCCTGGTTGCTGGCATATTGCATTTTGGCAATATTCTTTTCATTCATGGCCGTTTGGTTGGAAAAGCGGGATTCGACGGATCAGCCGCCGTTTTTGGCAACCGGAGGATTTAGGCGGAATTGTACGATCAGACCGAGGAGTGCCGCCGCAGCCCCTACCCCCAGAACAACGGGCAGAGATGTGACGTGGAACAAGGCCAGAAGCTGCTGCGTACCCGATATCCCCCCGCCGACCGCCGTGGTACAGATAATGAAAGGACGTAGAAAATGCAGAGTGAGGACACCCGCCGCGATACCCACGGCGAGGCCGATGATAAGTCCAACCCATGCGAACTTGTCTGGAAACAGGCCCGAAATCGCGATGAAGACGATATAAAGGGAATAAAGGAACATACCGGCCCGGTAGAGCTTGAATGCCGCCAAAGCCAACAGAATACCCGATCCAAGTCCAATCAGGATGGTGAGCAAAAGGGTATACTCGTTTGTGGGAAGCAGGAGTGCGCCGACAGCCGCTCCTACGCCGAAGCCGATCAGGAATCCCGCACAGACAATCCAAAGCTTGCGGAGTTTATAGCCAAAAAAGCATTGGATCAGGGATAGAATCCCTCCGAAGCCGAGAGATAGGATACCGATTTGGGGCTGTAAGGTGTTAAAAAACGCTTCAAGATTTTCCATGGTCAATCCCTCTTAACTAGATGGATCATCGCCATATTTTTCCATATCTAAAAGGGCGGATTCCCATTCTGCCATCTGTACTTCCAATTGTTTCTGGGCTTCATCCAGTTCGGCTGTGACGGACAGCAGCTGCTCGTAATCGGAGGCAACTTCAGGCAGTTCGATTTGTGAGCGGAGCGTCTCCACGGTCTTTTCCAGATTAGCAACCGCCTCTTCTGCGCGACGTACGCGTCCGGCGGCCTTCCGACGTAAAGATTCCTGCTCCTTTCGCAGCTTGTATACATTTTCCCTGACCGGTTTTTCAGCCTGCGCTGTTTCCGCGCCTGCAGAAACGGAAAATCTCTCTACATAGTCGTCGTAGTTGCCCTCGACGGAAATACAGCCATTTTCGGTCAGACGAAGAATACGGGTGGCCATTCGGTTGATGAAATACCGGTCATGAGAGACGATGAACAGGGTGCCGTCATACCCGGACAGGGCG
>USDZ01000017.1 GCA_900553525.1 uncultured Oscillospiraceae bacterium | reverse complement strand
GTACGGGTGATGCCCAATCTCAACGCCCGGGTGGGAGAAGCGATATCCGCTTTCTGCGGGAATTCCCTGGTGACCGAAGAACATCGGGACGCTGTCCGGATGATTTTTGAGACGGTCGGCGAGGTTATGGAACTCGAGGAGCGGTACTTCTCCGCCTACTCGGCCATTGCGGGCTGTTCTCCCGCCTTTACCTTTTTGTATGTGGACGCTTTGGCACAGGCGGCCGTCCGGTACGGCATTCCCAAGGCTTCCGCGCTTAAAATCGCAGAACAGGCGGTTTTGGGGAGCGTTCGGCTGCTCAAGGAATCGGGAGACCATCCCCGTGCGCTGATGGACGCCGTATGTTCGCCGGGCGGCACCACTATCGAAGGGGTTCGGGCGCTCGTACAGGGGGGCTTTGAGGCCGCCGTACAGGCTGCTGTTGAGGCCAGTACCGACAAAGACCGGAAATTGCAGGTTGACACCACGGCCGGTTGATGGGATAATAGAGTGGTAAAGTAGAATTTACGTTTACCGGAACCTGGCGGTCCGGGTATGACACGAACAGTCGGAGTGAAACAGAATACCATGAGAGTGATCACAGGAACGGCCCGGGGACACCGCCTAGAAACCCTTCCGGGAGAAGAAACCCGACCAACGGCAGAACGGGTAAAAGAAGGTCTGTTCTCCGCCATACAGTTCGATATCGAAGGGCGGCGGGTGCTCGACCTCTTCGCGGGTTCAGGTCAGCTCGGCATTGAAGCGCTCAGCCGCGGCGCGGCCGAATGTGTCTTTGTCGACCGCAATCCCAAGGCCACGGATATCATCCGGCGCAATCTGCAGGCGGTGGGTCTATATGCCGGCGCACATGTCCTCACGACCGATGCCCTGCAGTTTTTGGAGCGGAACCGTGAACGCTTTAATCTCGCGTTTCTCGACCCGCCGTATGCGTCCGGGCTTCTCTCGCAGGCACTGACGCTGCTGGCCCCTCAAATCGACCTGGGCGGGACTGTGATCTGTGAGAGCGACCGGGACAAGGCTCCCGACGGAGTGGGCGGCCTCTGGCTCCGGAAAATATACCGCTACGGACGGGTCTGCATTTGGCTATACCGCAAGGAAAACAGGACGGAAAGTCCGGAAGGCGGCGACCGATTGTGAAAAGTGCGATATGTCCGGGCAGTTTTGACCCCGTGACCTACGGACATTTGGATATTGTCCGCCGTGCGGCCGCCATGTTCGACCGGGTGACGGTAGTGGTCATGACCAATTCGCAGAAGGTCCCGGCCTTTACATGCGAAGAACGGGTGGATTTCCTGCGGCGGGCCACCGCTGCTCTTCCCAATGTCGAGGTGGACGCCTTTGGCGGCTTGCTGGCGGAATATGCCCGGCTCAAAGGCGCGAATGTAATCGTCAAGGGCCTCCGGGCCATGTCGGATTTTGAATATGAATTTCAGATGGCGCTGACCAACCGCAAACTCAATCCCCTTGTCGAAACGGTCTTCCTAACCACGACGGCGGAACACATGTACCTGTCATCCAGCCTTGTCAAACAGGTGGCGAGTCTCGGCGGAGATATCACGGGATTCGTACCCACCTGCATCATGCCGGATATTTTACAAAAAATTGGAGGCGCCCAGGAAAATCCCCGGCCTTAATCCTCCGATGACGTTCAAAGGAAAGGAATGGTCTACAATGACGGTAGAAGAACTGCTCGACCAGATCGACGATATGATCGATAAAGCGTGGAGCTTTCCTCTGTCCGGCGGCAGATGCGTTGTGGACGCCAACCATCTGCGGGACATCATCGACGATATCCGGGGAAATATCCCCAGCGAGGTCCGTCAGGCGCGCGCCATTGTTTCCGACCGGGCCGATATTATTGCCACAGCAAAACGGGAGGCGGAAGGGATTGTCCGAAACGCTGAAGAGCGGGCCCGCAACCTGGTTGCCCATGAAGAAGTCGTCCGCCAGGCACAGCAAAAGGCCAATGAAATCCTTGGTCAGGCACAGCAGAAGGCTCGGGAAATGCGCCGGGGCGCCAATGAGTTTGCGGAGGATGTACTCAAGCGGACCGAGGAGACCATGGCCAAGCATCTGGGGGAATTGCGCCAGGCCAGGCAGGTGCTCCGCAATCCTACTCGTGCGTCCAGCCCATCGGATGAAGAAGACGCATAAATACACAGGCATTGTTGAGGGGGCCGTTCCTATAGAGAGCGGCCCCCTTTATTATAGGCGTTCTAAGCTATTCCGGAAAACCATATAGGCCCTAAAAGGGGCTGTTTGCAAAAAGGGAATCCCTTAGCTGCGCATCGATAGGGAAGTCATTTCATCTTGCAGGACAGCATGGCAGATTGCTATGCTGTCCCGCTTTTTCTTTGCCCTTCAACGGTCTGCTTGTCCTCGTCTTGTTTCAATTCCCTGACAAAGCTCCAGATAATTTGGATTTTCTGCCGGTAGTGGCCGCTGGACTTGTCCGGCAGCAGGCCGGGGGACACTCCTTGCCGTCCCGCCTGCTTGGCGGGGCGGCGTTTGTTTGCCCGAAGTTCCTGCCCCTGTTCCCATACTTTTTCGTTGACGATAGCGGGTTGCATGTTGAGGAAAATATGCGTTTTCCCTTATAAAAATGTAAAAGAGCAGAAGCAGAATAAAGTTCGGTTTTCATGAATTTTATCTGTCAACATAAACCTGTACTTCATAATTCCATTGCAAAATACCGGATACAACAATGAGTTGTACCGTAAATGTTGGCTCAACACCATATTTTGTTCGGGCTATACGCATGACCTCGCTTAATACTTGTTCCCGATTTTCTTCGGTACAATCCGCGCATAGATATTTTCCTCTTGGCAACCTCTTTAATCCATCTATCTCCACATAACGGATACAGATAGCAAAAAGCCTCGATACTCCATTTTCGGTATAGATACCGGCTAAATCCTCAAAGGAAAACCGCTCTTTTAAGGCAGGAGTAACTTTATCGTAGAAATGGCTGAGATAATTCCAAAGATTGTCAAGCGTAGGCACTTCCAAGGTATCTGACAGCAAAATAACACGCTCTGGAAAATCCTTGATAAAGATACCGTTAGGACTTTTGCGCATCTGCAATTTCTTTTCATAGTCCGCTTTTGCTACATGGATTTTTGATTTGCTGTATTGTAATGCCGCAATTTTTTCATCAGCCTTTTCCTCCGCTTGCGTCAAAAAGTCCACAATTTTTTCAAGATCGTCATATTCTAAGACCTTTTTGATCTCTTGCAAAGGCAAATCCATAAGCTGTAAAGCCCGTACCGTATTCAACCGGACAATATCCTGTTCGGTATAATAGCGATAATGGGTCCATTCGTCTTTTTTGCTTGGCTTCACTAATCCGATACGGTCATAATGCCGCAGCGTTTCGCTTGTTGTATGGACAGCCTTTGCCGCTTCACCAACTGAAAAATATTTTTTCATTTTTATTTTCTCCTATTGACTTTTGTGTTGCACAAAGGTTTATCCTTCATTTTAGCATAGGACATTGCGAAAAGCAATAGAACATGTAAGGCTTTTTAGGAGGAATGGCTGCATGATAGAGCTCAAACAAGTAACAAAGCAGTACGGGCAAGCAACCGTACTAAAAAACATTACCCTTTCGATTGACGAACCGGGGATCTATTGCTTGCTTGGCAGGAATGGCGCAGGCAAAACAACGCTTCTCAAATCTATTGCCGGGTATCAAAACATTACAGACGGTACGATTCAAGTTGACGGTAAAACAATCACAACAGCCACTTTGAATACAGGCGTCAGCTATATCGAAAACTTTGCAAAGCATTTTAATCTCCCCGTGCGGAAACTGCTGCGGATTGCTTCGGAAGTAAACCCCAACTACGATTACGACTTTGCTTCAGAAATGATGGAACGCTTTGAACTCGACGGAAAAAAGAAGTTTCATCATCTTTCCCTTGGTATGAAAACCATGGTTTCCACGATTATCTGTTTGGCAAGTAATAAAGAGGTCATTCTTTTAGACGAACCTGTCCTCGGCTTCGACGCCATTATGCGCGTAGAGTTTTACGATATGCTGACAGAGAGTTTTCAAAAACACCCGCGAATCATGATTGTATCCACTCACATCATCGAAGAAATTGCAAAGACCATTCAAAAACTGATCATCATGGATAAAGGGAGCATCCGCTTCTTTGATACCTTGCAATCGATTGAAACAAAAGCGTTTTGTATCAGTGGACTTCAAAAAGACGTGGAGGCTGCAACCAGAGACTTAAATGTCATCGGCCAAGAAACGGTTGGAGGTCTTGTAACAAGGTATATCTTCGACAACCCGCCAAAGCAGACGGCTTCATTGGAAATTCATCCGCTGACTTTGCAGGATTTCTTTATACAAATGGTGGGACATAAAGGAGGTATAAAAAGATGACAGCTATTTTTGCGATTGTAAAGCGATTGCTTGCGAGCAATAAGATCCGTTTTATCATTACGGCTCTTGTGGTGCTTTGCGCCACATCTTCCGGCGATGTTATTTTAAGCAACGGAAATTATACCTGGCTGCTCGCCGTCTTGACCCCATTCTTTTTTGTGTTTTATGATTTCACCAGATTAATGCATTTGGGGGCGAGCAAAAAAGATACCTTTTTGGGTTGTCTAATCAGCTATGGGATCGTGGCGTTTTGCATTTCCCTTGTCAATACAGGCATACATCTATGGATTGATCCCGTATATTCCGCGCAAACCGTTATCAATATGATGGACGTATGCAAATGGACGGAAAACGGGATGATCATCGCCGGATTGCAGCAGATGTTCTTTTTGCTGCTTGTGATGCTGTTTCTTCATGTGCTGTTATCCATGCAGCCGCATTGGTATGGCTGGCTGACTGACGGTGTATTGGTTGCCATTATTTGTATTTTTACGCCGATTGCACCGCTACGGGCTGTTTTAGGTGGCTTTTTTCAGACCATTATGCTGAACGGTAACGCTGTCCTGCATATTGGTGTCTGCTTACTGTTGAGTATTGCCCTATCGTTTGTGGGGATTTTGGTCTTAAAAAAGAAAACTTTATAGAGGGATAGCCATGATTCGGATAAAAGCAGTGGACGCGCAAAACATACTGGACGTGTGCGAATTGACAACCAGTCAAGATGGCATCAGAGCGGCAATGGAGGGACATCCTTGCTGCAACGCCATTTCCATAGCAGAAGCAAAGTATTATCCAGAAATGCACCCCCATGCAATTTATCACAACCATGTTCTCATTGGTTTCTTTATGTATCAGCGTGCAGAAAACCAAGCCGATACAGCAACCATTTGCCGCTTTATGATAGATTATCAATTTCAACAAAAAGGGCTTGAGGAAAAGTCCTTCGAGCATATCTTGCGAGGCCTAAAAATTCAAGGCGTTAGAAAAGTGGTCATAATAATCGATAACGCAAATGAAAATGCGAAGAACCTATATCTTTCTTTCGGATTCCACTTTACCGGGGAGATCGGTAAAGCTGGATATTACTACGAATTAGAGTTGTAAATCTAATCTACGGAATATGGAGGAATCACGATGAAGAAAATCATTTCACTTGTATTATGTCTTATGTTGGGCGGTTTTGTTTTGGCGGGTTGCTCCGACAACAGCGATCCGTTTACGCAGGAGGAATATACAGCCGACGTATCGCAAATTGAGGAAATAAGTGTTGATGTACGCGACAGACAAATTGAAGTTTCAATATCAGAGGACGATCAAATCCACATTGCCTATTTTGAGAATAGCAAAGAAACTTATGACATTGCGGTTTCCGATGAGAATGTATTAAAGATGACAAGCACAAGCAACAAAGATTGGACAGATTACATCGGGGGGAAACCCTCTGCCGAAGATCGGAAAATATCATTACAGATACCGGACACACTTTTAGAAAACCTTACACTATCCACGACAAACGAGGATATAACACTTTCTGCATTGGCTGTAACCGGAAGTATCAATATTTCTTCTAATGGAGGAAACATTGCCTTTGGACACTTAGATGTAGGTGGCGCCCTGACTCTGAACGTTAAAAATGGAGATATTTCCGGCGCGATTGTAGGAAGTTATGATGATTTCGCCATTCGATCCGAAATCAAAAAGGGCGGGAGTAATCTGCCGGATCATAAAAATGGCGGAGAAAAAACGCTGAATGTGTCGTGCAATAACGGCGATGTCCATATTGAGTTTGTAAACGAATCATGGTCACTCTGAAAACCGTTGTTTTGCGGTTGGAGAATACTGATAAACGGCGGTTTTGAAATAATGGATTTCTGCCGTGTTTTCTTTTTAAAAATCGGATTACGATGGGATATTAAAGTCGCTCTAGGATAAATTTTGCGCTTCGCGTTCTTGACGGCTATTCCCTTCTTTGCCGTCTGATAATCAAGAGGGCGCAAACGGATAGCCCGCCTGCACCCTCAGAAACGGCATTTGTTTTTCTGTCAACGTGGATATTCAGGCGGGTAAAAATCTGTATTTAGGCGGCTTGCGGAGTGCCGAAGTGGAGCAGGGACCGGAAAGCCGCTGCTTCTCCATCCCTTTTCCGGCGCAACGCTATTTTAAAAAACAGAGGACCCGGAATCGTGTGTCCGGGTCCCTGCCACAGCATGGTTAGGAAGCTGTATCCTTATCTTTCTCCTTGTCTTTGCCTTCCCGGCCGCGTTTTTCCCGACCAGAGGTCTCCTCCGGATCCGGTCCTTCGGGAGGCGGCAGAATTTCGATATGCACCCGGTCGATCCGCCGGTCATCCATCTTGAGCACGGTAAAGGTGACGTTTTCATAGGTAACGGTAGGCTGTTCATCCTCCCCCGGAATCCGGCCCAATTCATCCATGATAAAGCCAGCCAGGGTATCGTAATCCCCCTCAGGCATCTTCCGGCCGAGCAATTCGCCCAGCTCCTCCATATCGATGGAGCCGTCCACGTCAAAGATATTGTCTCCCAGGGGGGTAATTTCTTCTTCCTCGTGGTCGTATTCATCCTGTATGTTGCCCACAATGGATTCCAGCAAATCCTCCATCGTGACAATACCGGCCAAACCGCCGTACTCATCTACCACCATCGCCATTTGAATATGCTTTTCGGTCATCTCCGAAAACAGTTCGCCGCATCGCTTGGTACCCGGCACGAAATACGTTTCCCGAACCAGATGCCGCAAAGAAACATCCCCCGGCAGCTTCTGCCCCACATAAGGAAGCAGATCCTTAATATACAGCACGCCGATCACATGATCGATATCCTCTTCATACACCGGAACACGGGAATACCCATCTTCCACACCGATGCGCAGCGCCTCCTCGACGGGTTCGTCCACCTCGATGGCTTCCACGTCGGTGCGGGGCGTCATAATGTCCTCGGCGGTTATGTCGTCGAATTCGAAAATGTTATTAATCATGTCCTTTTGGACGCCTTCGATAACCCCTTTTTCCTCTCCCACGTCCACCATCATTCGAATTTCTTCCTCCGTGACGTTCTCTTCATCGGCATGAGGATCCACGCCGAAGAGGCGGACGACCAAATTGGTGGAAACGGACAGTAGCTTGACAAAGGGTTTCGTCACGACCGCGACCACCCGCAGCACGCCGATAAAAGCAAAGGACAGTGCCTCCGCCTTCTGCATGGCGATCCGCTTTGGAACCAGTTCGCCGAAGACCAGAGAGAAATAGGACATAATCAAGGTGATCAGCACCGTGCTGACCCCCGTTACCGTGCCCATGTATGGCTGCATAGACGGAACCAGGCCGATAAACCAGTTTGCCAGCGGCTCGGCCAGAGACTGGGCCGCCGTCGCCGAAGTCAGAAAACCGGCGAGGGTAACACCGATTTGGATGGTGGCCAGAAAATTCGAAGAATCCGCGGTCAGCTTCAGTACCTGCTGGGCTTTTTTGTGCCCTTCTTCCGCCATCTTCCGAATCTTGTTATCGTTCAAGGTGATGACGGCGATCTCCGAAGCGGCAAAGAACGCGTTGCATAAAATCAGGACGACCAGAAGCAGGAGCTGAAGCCATAGATTACCAGACTGCGCAGGGCTAGGGTCAGGCATGTGAAACGTTGTCCCCTTTCATATACGGCGATGCGCCGTTCATTGGATATAGCCAGACCGAAATGCCGGACCTGCCAAAAGGCCGGATTTTCGTTATTTTCATAATACCGTTTTTTTTGTCTACTGTCAAACACGCCTTTTATATGCCTGACGGCAAGGACCGCGAAAAAAGCCTTATACACTGCGATTTGGCCCGCCATCAGGCCCGCAGTCACGGATGCCCCGGTTTTTGCCTTGTATCGCGTCTTTTCAAAAGAATACTAAAAGGCTTTGGAAAAAAACCTCGTTTTTCTGTACTTTTCGCCTTTACACGCCGGAATAAACGTGATAGACTAAAGCGTGGTGCATGTCAAAGTTTTATCGAACAACCTGCGCCGTTAAACATTCCAAGTTTTCCTTAAGGAGGATATGGTATGGCAAGAAAGTTTAAAACCATGGATGGCAACAACGCCGCCGCTCATGTAGCATATGCGTTTACCGACGTTGCCGCCATCTACCCCATCACGCCCTCGTCCGTGATGGCGGAAGTGACAGACGTATGGAGTGCCGCAGGACAGAAAAACCTGTTCGGCCGTCCGGTCAAGCTGGCCGAAATGCAGTCCGAGGGCGGTGCCGCCGGGGCGGTGCACGGCTCCCTGCAGGCCGGTGCCCTGACCACCACCTACACCGCGTCTCAGGGTCTTCTGCTAATGATTCCCAATATGTATAAGATCGCCGGCGAACTGCTGCCCAACGTCATCCATGTGTCGGCCCGCGCGCTGGCCTCCCATGCCCTCTCGATCTTTGGAGACCATTCCGACATATACGCTTGCCGCCAAACCGGCTATGCCATGCTCTGCTCCTCCAGTGTGCAGGAGGTCATGGATCTGGGCGCCGTCGCCCATCTGTCCACCATCAAGGGCCGCGTGCCTTTCCTTCATTTCTTCGACGGTTTCCGCACCTCCCACGAAATCCAGAAGATCGAGGTGTGGGACAACGAGGATCTCGCCGACATGCTCGATTGGGATGCGGTGGACCGTTTCCGCCGGAACGCACTGAATCCGGAACATCCGGTGCAGCGCGGCACCGCCCAGAACCCTGACATTTTCTTCCAGGCTCGCGAAGCCTCCAATCTCTATTATGAAGCCATCCCGGGCGTTGTGGAAGAGTATATGAACAAAGTCAACGCCAAGATCGGCACCAACTACAAGCTCTTCAACTATTACGGACCCCGGGACGCGAAACGGGTCATCATCGCGATGGGTTCCGTCTGCGAAACCATTGAGGAAACCGTCGATCATCTTAACGCGGCGGGCGATAAAGTGGGCTTGATCAAGGTGCGCCTGTACCGTCCCTTCTCGGCGAAGCACCTGATCGCCGCTCTGCCGAAGGGCGTCGAGTCCATCAGCGTTCTCGACCGCACCAAGGAGGCCGGTTCGATCGGCGAGCCGCTTTATCTCGATGTCTGTGCCGCCCTCAAGGGGTCGGCGTTCGAAACGGTGCCGGTCTACACCGGCCGGTACGGCCTGGGTTCCAAGGACACCACCCCCGGCCAGATCGTCGCTGTTTACCGCAACATGGAAGCCCGCCGTCCCAAGAAGCGTTTCACCATCGGCATCAACGACGACGTGACCCACCTGTCCTTGAAAGTCAAGGAAAATCTGGACACCACCCCACGCGGCACTCGTTCCTGCAAATTCTGGGGCTTGGGTTCGGACGGTACCGTCGGCGCGAACAAGAACTCCATCAAGATCATCGGCGACCATACCGATATGTACGCACAGGGATACTTCGCCTATGACTCCAAAAAGTCGGGCGGCGTCACGATCTCCCACCTGCGCTTTGGCAAAAAGCCGATTAAATCCACCTATTTTGTCAGCAAGGCCGACTTTGTCGCCTGCCATAATCCCTCTTATGTGGATAAGTATGACATGATCAGCGACGTCAAGCCCGGCGGCATCTTCCTCCTCAACTGCTCGTGGAGCGGCGAAGAACTGGAAGAGCGGCTGCCCGCCGCGATGAAGCGGACCATCGCTAAAAACGACATCAAGTTCTATACCATCGACGCCACCCATATCGCCAAGGAATTGGGGCTGGGCAACCGCACCAACACCATCCTACAGGCCGCTTTCTTCAAACTGGCCCGTGTCATTCCGGTTGAAGACGCGGTGAAATTCATGAAAGACGCGGCTACCAAGTCCTATTCCAAAAAGGGCGAGGCCATCGTCAAGATGAACCACGATGCCATTGAGCGGGGCGTGAAGGAAGTCAATAAGGTCCGGGTACCCAAGGAATGGGCCCGCGCCGTCGACAACACTGTCGCAGCCGGGGCAGCCGGCGGCCGTCCGGAGATCAAGGATTACATTGACAACGTTCTGACCCCCGTCAACGCGCAGCAGGGCGATAAGCTGCCGGTTTCCACCTTTGTGAAAGATGCGGACGGCACCGTGCCGCTCGGCTCCGCCGCATACGAAAAACGGGGCATCGCCGTGGATGTGCCCACCTGGATCCCGGAAAATTGTATCCAATGCAATTTCTGTTCCTATGTCTGTCCTCACGCGGTCATCCGTCCTGTTATCATGAACGAGGAGGAGGCCAAGCAGGCGCCCGCCGGCATGAAAATGAAACCCGCCACCGGTTTGGCCGGGTATCAGTTCGGCATGACGATCTCGGTGCTCGACTGCACCGGCTGCGGCTCCTGCGCTTCGGTATGCCCGGGCATGAAGGGGAACAAAGCCCTGGTGATGAAGCCGCTCGACACACAGCGTGAAGAAGAAGAAAAATTCCTGTACGGCTATCATCTGCCGGAGAAACCGGAGGTTGCGGACAAGTTCAAGGCTTCCACCGTCAAGGGCAGTCAGTTCCGTCAGCCCCTGCTCGAATTCTCGGGCGCCTGCGCAGGCTGCGGCGAGACGCCTTACGCCAAGCTGATCACTCAGCTCTTCGGCGACCGGATGTATATCGCCAATGCCACCGGCTGTTCCTCCATCTGGGGCGGCTCCTCTCCCTCCACCCCCTACACCGTCAACAAGGACGGCCACGGACCGGCTTGGGCCAATTCCCTGTTTGAGGACAACGCTGAATACGGTTACGGCATGTTCCTGGGTGTAACCGCCCGCCGGAATCGGCTGGCCGATATCATGAAAACCTTTGCCGAGGCAGATCTGCCTGCCGAGTGGGGCCTGAAAGAGGCCGCTGCCGAATGGCTGGCCGGCAAGGACGAGGCCGAGGCTTCCAAGGCCGCCGCTCCCAAGGTGGTAGCCGCTCTCGAGAAGGCCAATACGGCTTGCGGTGAATGCGGCTGCGAATTCGATGCTTTGTACAAGGAAGCTCTGAAGAACACTGACATGCTGGTCAAAAAGTCCTTCTGGATGTTTGGCGGCGACGGCTGGGCCTACGATATCGGATTCGGCGGCGTGGATCATGTACTCGCTTCCGGTGAGGATATCAACGTCATGGTGTTCGACACCGAAGTATATTCCAACACCGGCGGTCAGTCCTCCAAGGCCACTCCGACCGGCGCTGTCGCCCAATTCGCGGCGGCCGGCAAAGCGGTCAAAAAGAAGGATCTCGGCGCTATCGCCATGAGCTACGGGTATGTTTACGTCGCGCAGGTCGCCATGGGCGCCGACATGAACCAGACCCTGAAAGCCATTCAAGAGGCCGAGGCGTATCCGGGCCCCTCCCTGATCATTGCTTACGCGCCCTGTATCAACCACGGCATCAAAGGCGGTATGGGCATCTCCCAGCTTGAAGAAAAGAAAGCGGTCGAGGCGGGCTACTGGCACACCTACCGTTTCGATCCCCGCAAGGAGGAGAACGCCTTTACTCTGGACAGCAAGGCGCCTTCCGCCTCCTACCGCGACTTCATCATGGGCGAGGTGCGCTACAATTCCCTGACCCGTTCCTTCCCGGAACGCGCCGAGGCCCTGTTCGCCAAGGCAGAAAAGAATGCAGCCGACCGGTACGAGCATCTGCTTCGTCTGGGCAGCCTGTACGGCAAGAAATAATATCTCACTATTATCGAAAAGTACCGGGTTCCCGTATACCAAACGGAAACCCGGTACTTTTTTCTCCCATATTTTCCATCCAAAGCCTTTTCCCACTATCCCTTTTTGCTCATCATCCCATCGTTTCGTTCAAGAGAGCTTTGGCCTTCTGTACCGACTCGGAACTGGGGAGAATGACATATAGGTTTCGCCCAGGCATCGAATAAGTCGGTTTATACGCGCTGGTCCCATTCGCCGTAAAGGTCTCCACGGTCCATTCCCTATTGTCGGACAACTGCATTTTCACCAATGCCGTTATCTGGTCCTCGGGCATATTGGTCTCAAAACTTCCGCCGATTGCCTGCATCACCGACCGGTAATTTTTAAGGATCGCCGGAGAAGTACAGGAGTCGATGACAGCCCGGATAACTTCCATCTGGTTTTTGGCCCGCTGATAATCCCCGCTGGCGAAACTGTACCGTTCCCGGGCAAACGCCAGTGCCTCCAACCCGGTCAGATGATTGTAGCCCTTGTGATAATCCTTGATGTTTTTAACCGAAAAATCGTAATCCGAGTACACGTCTACACCGCCCAGGGCGTCGATCACCTGAATGAAGCCGCTGAAATTGATCCGCAGATAATAAGGAATCTCAACGGCATACAGTCGTTCCAGGGCATCCATCGAGGCCGATACCCCATAAATCCCGGCATGGGTGAGCTTGTCCTTTTGGCCTTTGGAGGCGGCGAAGTCCACATAAAAATCCCGCGGTGTAGCCAGCATGAGAATTTTTCTATTTGTGGTATTGACCGCCATCAGAATATTTACATCGCTCCTGGACCGGGCCGACAACCCGCCGTAGGTATCAATCCCGCTGATATACAGGACAAAAGATGCGGGGATCTCTGCAGGGATCTCCACCTCCTCCGTTTCGGTGCTCTCCTGTCCAAAAGCAAAGGTTTCCAGTTTTCGGAGTCCCTCTTCGGTCCAATCGTATCCCTCGGTTTCCGCCAGGCTGTCTTTATACGCTTCGTTAAGAATCAGCGCACGGATGTTCCCCTCCCGGATTCCGTCCGCCAGCGCGAATATATCGGAATATTCGGAGATGTTCGGAGGATGCCCCCAACCTTCCTCCAGAGTCTGCAGCAGGGCCTCTGTTTCATCCCGATCCGTCTCATGCCGGCTCACGCCGTAAGCGTATTCGGCTGTATCCGCAACGGTTTGGGCCTTGTCGTCCGTCCGGACATAAATCGCCAAGATGGTTTCTACGCCCTCGACTGTGGTGATGTCTTTCAATGTGTTTTTGAATATGGCCAGATAATACAGCCCGATTCCCAACGCTGTGAGCAGCAGGACGCCAAGCAGGCTGACCGTAATCAACAGAACTCGTTTTTTTCTCATATTTCGGCCGCCATTTCCTTTAAAGCGATCAAATCGGGAATTTGTTTGGGGGTATCCGCGACCCACTTGGCGCCGAGCGCCCGCGCTTCCTTTCCATCCCGAAAACCAAATCCATACGTGACCGCCAGAAAAGCCACCCCCGCCTTCCTGGCTCCGTCCGCGTCATACGCGCTGTCTCCCACCAAAATCGTCTCCTTTTCATCGGCATGCATATCCCGCATGCAGAGCCGGATCAGATCCGCTTTGCTGAGACGATCGTCCCGATCCATCCCATGTACCGTATCGAAATAGGAAGAAATCCCGGTTTCCCGCAGAATATCCTCTGCAAACGTCTCCTTTTTCAAAGTTGCCACACCAAGGAAGAAGCCTGCCGCTTTTAAAGTCTGTAACGCCTCCCCCATTCCCGCATAAGCCGCGATCTCTCGTTTCCCTTTTTGCTGATAATACTGGCGGTAGACCTCCACGGCCTTGGGAATCTCCTCCTGGCTGAGGCCGCACATCCGCTCAAATACCAGAGGCAGCGGCGCGCCGATTGCCCGGCGTACAAAGGTCTCGCCGCCGAACTCCCGTCCCAGATCATTCAGCGCACAGCGATAGGCTTGATAAATACCCTCATAGGAATCGACCAGGGTGCCGTCCATATCGAATACCACACATTTATACATAGATTTCATCCTGTTCATATACCGACCGGGTCAGAAAAGTGATGGTCATGTCGCGGGAAAGCCGCTGAAGCTGTTTACGGATGCGATGCTGCTTTTCCTGCACCTCTTCCTCATCGACATGGGAGTACATTTCCTCGGTGTAATAATTGTGTTTGTGATGGAAACCGTCAAAACCGGCCAGGAACACCTGATCCATGCCGCAGCGCTTGAGTAGATTCAGCAGCATCAATCCGGCGTTGTCGGCAACCATCTCATCGTCGTTGGTATAGCGGTCGTAATCCACATACAGGCTGTTCCTACCTCCCCCTGTAATATTGGAGGTCAGGATGGCGCGAACCTGCGGCAGGGAACGGAGCTCCCGTTCAATGCCATCCATCCGTTTATGATTGCTCACAAAGCACGCGTCCATATGGAAGCGAGCGTCCAAAAAATTGACGGTGAGAATAAACGGGTTCTCCCGCTCTATAAAGTCCTGTATCGTCTCGAATTCCGATGTCAGGCTCTTGCCCGGTGCGAGCAGGAGTACCTTTCTTCCCCGGATCCAGTCGCTCAATTCCCGCACGGCCCCGCTGTCGTCGATGGTCTTGCTCTGATACTGGGCATACAGCCTTTCAATGAGTTTCCGGTCATATAGGACCTTGTAATCCTCCGGAATCGACTGGATGATTTTTTCAATATCCTTCATCGTCAAAGTCTGCTTATTGATCAGATAGGAAGCATAGTTGGGATGGCAGACATGGCTGGCCGCGATATGGTAGGGGACCGTGTATCCCCACTCGTATTCCTTGCGGATCGGCGCGATATATTCGTCGTAAATGTCCATGATGACCGACACGTCATATTTGGAGACGATGTTTTTATTGATATATTGGGTGATGAGCTCGGTCGGCAGATTCCCGGCTCCCCGCCCCATGCCGTAAACAGCCGAATCGAGTATCAGGGTCCGCTTGGTCTGGATCTTGCCCAACACCTGGGCGTTGGAGAAAGCCAATTGCAGATTGTTATGGCCGTGAAAGCCCAGATGAATCTCTGGACGCATATTTTCATCAATCAGATAATAACGGTGGGAAACGTCGTTGCGGTACATGCTCCCCAAGGTGTCCACGATATAAAAGGCATAGGGCCGCAGCTTGTTCATGCGTTCCACGAGTTGGAGCAGTTCCATATCGGTGTAAAACGCCGTGCCCACCGGCTGCATAAAAACCTTATACCCTTTTTCCATGATGATGGAGGCCCAGCCGACGGCTTGGGCAATTTCATTTTGATGGAAAGTCAGCCGGATACCGTCGATGCTTTTTCCGTCGCAGGGTTCCAGTTCATATGGATGGAGTTCCTTTTCGCCGATCGCGATCATAGCCACGTACATCGAGGTCCGATCCCGTTTGGGCAGGACTTCCTCTATATCGGCGACGCTTCCGAATAACGAACAATCTCGGTCCTGCACCATCCGGGTCAGAAATCCGCATTCGATGATATCGATATCAGCGCTCTCCAGTTTATCCAGGATGGAGGCAATGGTCTTCCGGCCGAATTTCCAATCGTTGATATAACCGCCGTCTCTCAGCGTACAATCCAGTATCTGTATGCTCACAGCCTAATTTCCCCGCTTTCCAGTTTCTTTTGCAGGATTCCCCGCACATATTCCAAGTCCTTGGGCGTATCGACCGACAGCGTGTGCGCCTGGACCGGGATCATGCGGAGAGGCTTGCCGTGTTCAATGAAACGCAGTTCATTGATGTCTTCGATCTCTTCCACAGGGCCCTTCGGCGTCTCGGCAAAAAAGCGCAGCGCCTGGAGGGAATACGCCAGCACCCCCAAATGCTTGTAATAGTCGAACTCCATGCTGGCTTTCGGATGAGGGATCGGGCTGCGGGACATGAACAGGGCCAGCCCCTCCCGGTTCACAACCACTTTGATATTGGTGTCGTCCACCGCTTCCACCGGATTCTGAATTTTCGTCATCAAATTGGCGGCAAAGAACCCGTCGTCGCTCTTGGGTATCACCTGTTCGACCAGCTCCGGCTCAATCAACGGTTCGTCTCCATTGATACACAGATATATATCGGCAGGGATCTGGCACGCCGCCTCATACAGGCGTTCGGTACTCGTCCGATGGCTCCGAGAGGTCATGACACACGCCATGCCCAGGGAATCGCAAGTCTCTCGGATTTCTTCACTATCGGTCGCTACATAGACGGAGCCGACTCCTCTGGCCTGCTTGACACGGCTGTATACCCACCAGAGCATGGGGCGGCCGCAGAGATCGGCCAGAGGTTTTCCCTTCAGCCGGCTCGAATCGTATCGAGCCGGGATAAAGGCCACGGTATGCATCATTATCCACCTCGTTTTCCAAACCATTTTGCGAGTACCCGAAGGGGCTTGGTGATCCGCCAGCAAGTGGAGTTTTCGTAGTTGGCCATCACCTCGCGTGTACGCTCATCCAGTTCCCGGTTGAGTTGTTCCGGCGTGATTCCGGCCCGGCTGGATGGAGGAGCCACCGCGGCGGGTTTTCCTCCCAATGCCTGCTTGTACAGGTTCCAGTTTTCCAACAGCCGCTCCGACCACATCTGCAGCACCTTTTCGCTGATCAGTTCATACCCTTCGGGCA
>USDZ01000016.1 GCA_900553525.1 uncultured Oscillospiraceae bacterium | reverse complement strand
GGCGGTATCTCCGCCCCGCACTGGGGGCATTTGTTTTCCAGCTTCGCCCCGCAGTTGTTGCAGAATTTGGCGCCGGCCGCACACTGGGTTTTGCAGGCGGGGCAAACCACCATACCCGCGTTCAGTTCCGCTCCGGCGTTTCGCACCACCACCGAGCGGCCGCCGGAGACGATGCACTGCTCAATCACCTGGAAAATCTCTTCCGGCAGCTTTTTCTGCTTGTAGGCGCCCACACCGGCAGTCACCGCCAGCGGCCATGCGATAAACCATCCCAGCGCGGCGGCGCCGATCTTATCCGACCATTCGCCCTGACCCACGGTGACGTTTAAGTTGTCATCCATCCGGATCATCTGCATCGTCGTAGCCATCCTCATGCCGGCAATGGTCTTCCAGCCGTCTTTTTCCTGACGGCCCTGCACCACATAGCCTTCTGTGGTTTCGGCACTCTGTACCTCCATCCCCTTAGCGGATGAAAGGAACGCCTCCACCGCGTTTGCCACCACCTGGGTACTCATGCCGGCAGGCAGCCGGAATACTCTCGATTCATTTGCCATCTCGTCTTCCTCCTCATTCTAAAGCCTGTACCTCATCGATATGCTGCAGTACGCTGTCTGCCAGATAACGTACTGCCAGCTGTTTTTCCTCCTCACTCAGGCCGCTTGCCGGACGGAGCATGGAAACATGGAGGATCGATGTGTTGATGGTCTGTTCCGTCACGGCAAAGGCGTACTCACTGGTATGCCCCAGCACCTTCGCCTCCGCCCTGATATCGCCGACCAGCGCCTGCTCGTATTGGCAGCCCATCCGGTCCAGCACGTCAAAGACGGCGTACACAGCCATGCGGCGGGGACAGTTGACATTTCTTTTTAGACTCAGCACTTTTTTCTCCTTTCCCCCGGAAACGGGGCTGTCATCTATTTCACAGGTCGAATCGTATTGGTCACATCCAACAGCATTCCGTCGAAAAGCTCGTCTTCTGTTGCTGCACTGATAAGAATCACAAACGCCAAGCCGCCGTACTCGCCGCCGTAAACGCTGATATAGGTGTCATCTTCAGTATAGGTGTACTCATCAACAATCCAGTCAATTCCGCCGCTTTTGTATTGCCAACGTTCTTTTCGCGGTTGAAAAGATTCTTTGACCAGTACTTCCGCAATACCATCCATCCAGATTTCCTTATTGAAAGTATCGCTTATCTGCTGACTTTGCACTTCCACACCAACCGCAGCCGTACTTTTCTCCATCCTTAGCCGGCTTTCTCCGAGCACAGTAAACTGAATCTCGCTCTCGTCCTCCCAATAGAGGAATTGAAACGGGAGATTTTCATCATAAAATCGCTGGTAAATTGTGCCCGCCGGACCGTTGCTTCGGAAGGAATCCATTGCTGCAAAGATTTCCGCCTGCGCCTTCTCATCCCCCTGAGGATAGGAGCCGATAAGATTGTAGCAGCCAAACCCATTCTGGCATTCGATGAACGCCGCCAAAAATTCCATGGTTGTGCCTCCGCTTTCGGTAGCAGAAAACTGGATCAAGTAGGTGTCCAAAGAACTGCCCTCCCGGTAACCCCGGCTGAGGATCTCATGCTTTGTGATATTGGTGCTCTCCAGCAGGCCGATATAATACTGGACATATTTCTCCGCGTTCTCCTCCACATCAGAAAGGGTATACACCGGAAAACCGGCGGCCTTATCGTAAAATCCCACCTGCAGGGTAGCGCTCCCATCCGATGAAGCAAAAGCTCCGCTGCCGGACTCTGTTTCTGCATACCCCTGGGGGATCCCCATGGTGATATTCAGATACTCCTGAGCGTAGTCCTGCAAGGCGACATCGTCTACGCCCTCGGGTTCCTGCACTGTTATATCGAAAGGAGTGCCAGATGGCCCGTCAGAAGAACCCGGCTCTGCTTTCCCGCCGGTCAGCGCACCGATCCCCGCTACTGCTCCCCAGACGCCCAGACCCAGCACAGCAACGCACAGCACCAGTGCCGTGATCTGTACCCCGATATGGCTCCGCCGGAATCTGGTCCAAAGCCCCGGCTTTCCATCGGAACCTGCAGCCGTTTGACCGGATGGCACAGCCATGGTACGGTGATGGAAAGACGCCGGGGTTTTCCCGGTGATCCCTTCAATAAAGGCCTCCATGGTGGAGAAACGGTCCTCCGCTTTTACCGCGAGCGCCTTCATGATCGCCTGTTCCACCTGCGGAGGCAGGGGAACGCCCAGCTCCGAGGGCTTTTTCAGCGTATCGTTATGGACCCGCATGATGGAATCCGGCGGCAGCTCCCCGGTCACGCAGCGGTACAGGGTGGCGCCCATGGCGTATACATCCGTCCACGGCCCCTGGTTCCCCTTACTGGAATACTGCTCCTCCGGCGCGTAGCCATGTTTCAGGATGACCGACACGCTTTTTTCATCTCCGATAGAAAACCGGGCCGCGCCGAAATCCAGCAGCTTGCTCTCTCCCTTGGAGGTAATGGAGATGTTGTCCGGGCTGATATCCCGGTGGGTCAGGTTCAGGGCATGAACCTGCGTCAACGCCTGCATCACCGGCATCAGGATGGTCAGCGCCTGGTCATAGGGAATCTTCCCGCCCTGGGATGCAACGTATGCCTTCAGGCTCATGCCGTCGATATATTCCATCACGAAATAGGCCGTGTTGTTTTCCTTAAAATAATTCTGCACCGACACGATGTTCGGCGTATTCTGCAGTTTGGCAAGGATCCGCGCTTCCTCTAAAAAGCGCTCCATGCCGTTTTGATAATCCTCCTGGCCCCGTCCGGTCAGTGCCACGCTGTACTTATCGGAATGCCGGGTAGCAAGACCGGAGGGCATATATTCCTTGACGGCTACCTTAATCTCCAGCGTCAGGTCATAGCCCAGATAGGTGATGCCGAACCCGCCCACGCCCAGGACCTTTCCGGTCATGTAGCGGCCGTTCAGCAGTGCGCCCATGGGCAGCGCCAAAAACGGCTGCTCCTCCTCCGCATTAAACCCGCAGTGGGGGCAGACAGGGGAATCGTCCGGCTTTTCCTGAAAGCAGCCATAGCAGATATGTTCCAAGTTCATGTTTCACTCCTCTTCTTTGTACTTGCGCCCCGGCCTTTCACCCGCAACAGCAGAAAAACCACTTCCATCAACGCGATCATACCCAGCTCTTCCAGAATGAACGGAAAGACATTCATCATCTCCTCAATCAAGGGCTGTTTCTCCCTTTCCTCCAGACAAACCGAACAGAATACGGCCCCAGCGTCTTGGATCGTCGCAATCTATAACTCTAATAAAAATACTCTAATAAAAAACAGGCGATGGGCGTTCCCACAATGAAAAGCCACCCGACGCACAGAAGGCAGATCTGAATCATCCGATACATCTTGACATCGGCGGGACAGAAGTATTTTTCCGGATCAGATGGGTCAATGTAAATCTCCACCTCAGTTCCGATCTTCTTCTGCGCCTGATGATAGGCCAAATCGATGCCGGTGTTTTTTTGATAGACGCAGCCCATATACTCGTATTGGTATATCATAAAATAATGGTAGGAATGCTTGATCCGAATCCTCAGCGGTTCGATGACGGTCGCTTTTAGAAAAACCGTGCAGCCGCTCCCTCTCTGCGTCTTTTTCTTGTAAAAGTGGGCAGGCACGAAAAATATCGCGCAAAGCGGATATACTATCGCGCATACAATCAGAATCCACGTAATATCCTCTGCAAAATTCATACGCTCCGCCTCCTTTCCGCCCGCACCAATCTTTTTTAGGGAAACCGCCTGCCGCAGGTTTCGCTGCGGCAGGCACTGAAGCTATATTGTTAGCCACATGACTCCAATCATAATCAAAACCGCAATGACGAGAAGAGCGACGATCAGGTAGGCAAGGCGCTGCTGAAAGTAACCCTTTTCCTCCTCCAGGCAGTAAAAGCTGGTAGGTTTGGCCGGATCGATAAAAAGCGTAAGCTCCGTTCCCACCTTTTTCCGGGCCTGTTCCTCCATTGCCGGGACATTGCCGATCTGTTCATAGGTCTCTCCCCGGTAGGTATACCGGTACACGGGATAATAATAGAGTCCCAGCGTCGCCATCTTCACCCCGAGGGAGGCCGCCCGCCTTCCCGTGCCGCCCGCTCCGCTCAGAAAGTGCGCCGCGGAAACACCCCCTGCGGCTTTCAGCATGCGGTGCTTGTTTCTGGCGTGATAGTTTCCCACGTCCACAATGGCCGCCCGGCATTCCGCCGTGCAGGCTTTCTTCTTCTCCGTCGTTTTTCTTTTCTTCCTGTAGAACAGCCAGACGGAAACCAGAAGCGTGACAAGGCCGATGCCGCTCAGAACGAGAATTACATGCTGGTTATCCCTCCCATGCACGGACGGACGCCATGGCCTGTTGATACAAAGCGACAACCGCATCTTTGTTGGAGCTGTTGCACATGCAGCTAACAGCGTAACACTTGCCGTCGATCATGGCGGAGGCAACACTGAACGTAAATTCATTCATGGTCCAATCCATGCACAGCCATTCCACACCGCCCAACTGCGACGTGTATGTTTCACCTACGGAAACGCCCGCGCTAGACGCCACGTCTCTCTGAAACTGCAAGACCTCCTCCGGGCTGCTCATTCCCAGCTGGCCGGCATTCCCTATTTCCACAATCCCGCTGTCCGGCGTAGCGCTCCCAAAGCCGGCTTCCATTGCCGCGTCCGTTGGGTAAATAACCAATTCGGCCACCGCTCCGGCCTCTCCCAGGTTAACAGTCGTGTCCATCACGCGTCCTGCTGCCACGGCATCGTCCACAATCACCTTGACGCCGCTCTTAGAGCCATAGTACATCTTGTACGTTGTCTCCGGCGCACCGTTGCTCTCAAAGGACTGGATAATGGAATGGATTTCCGCTTCGGCGGCTTTGTCCCCCTTGGGATAGCTCGTGATGATGAAATAACAGCCGAAATCATACCCCTCCACCGCCATAATGACCACTTCGTTGGAGACGCCTTCGCTGTCGGTGCCTTCAAGATAGATTTGATAGGCGCCTGCGCTTCCCACCTGATCGGGTCCGGCAGCAAGGATCTGATAATCCGAAACTTCAAACAGGTTCTGCATCAGGTTGGCGGCAATAGCTTCTCTCTGGGATTCCACATCGGCAAGGGAGTAGATGGGTCCGTCAATGTTCCAAAGATAATCCATCATCATACCGCAGCCTTTAGCCTCATTGATAAAAATCGTCTCCTCCTCAACCCTCGTATAATCCGACGGGATCTCAATCGTAGCGTTGAGGATGCCAAGATCCTGCGCCACCATTTCCGCTGGAGGTTCTGTAGTAGGCTCTGGGTCTGTTGTCGGTTCCGGATTACTCGTCTGCGGTTGGCTGATGACAGGCGTAGGTTGGCTGATGACAGGCGTATTCCCACCGCCGCCCCCTCCTGTCGGCCTTTTTTCCCCTCCGCCGGAAAGCGCGATAGGAAGGATAATACAAAGGGCGATCACCGCCAGCAGCCCACCGCCGGAAACCCAGGCAACCACCGGATTGGCTTTCATATAGGAAAGGAACCGGGAGAACGCAGAGGGCTTTCCTGCCGCAGCACCCCCGCCGTTATAGGCGGGCTGCTGATAGGCAATCTGCCCGTAGCCTTCCTGCCTGTAAGCGGTAGCCTGGGTGCGCTGGCTAATGCTGGCCGCCACCTGATCCTGTACGGAAACGCGCCCGTTCAGTGCCCCGATGAATGCCTCCATATTGGGGAAACGATCCTCGGTTTTTACCGCCAACGCTTTCATGATGGCGTTTTCCACATTAGCCGGAATACGGAACCCCAGCTCCGACGGCCTTTTCATGGTATCCCCATGGATCCGTTCCACCGAATCTGGCGGAAGCTGCCCGGTAATGCAGCGGTACAGGGTAGCGCCCATGGCGTAAACATCCGTCCACGGTCCCTGATTGCCGTGGCTGGAATACTGTTCCTCCGGCGCGTAGCCATGTTTTAAGATGACCGACACGCTCTTGCCGTCCCCCAGTGCGAACCGCGCCGCGCCGAAATCCAGCAGACGGCTTTCGCCTTTGGATGTGATATAGATATTGTCCGGGCTGATGTCCCGGTGCAGGAGGTTCAGCGCATGCACCTGAACCAGCGCTTCCATGATCGGCTGCAGAATGGCAATCGCCTGGTTATAGGGGATCTTATCCCCGTTTTTTGCCAGGTAGGCTTTCAGGCTCATACCGTCTATGTACTCCATCACAAAGTATGCGGTGCCGTTCTCTTTGAAATAGTTCTGCACCGATACGATATGCGGGGTGTTTTGCAGCTTGGCAAGGATCTTCGCTTCATCCAAAAAGCGCTCCATACCGTACTGGTAATCCTCCTCCACCCGTCCGGTCAGCGCCACACTATAGTGGTCCGGATGCCTTGTGGCCAGGGCGGAGGGCATATATTCTTTAATCGCAACCTTGATCTCCAGTGTCAGGTCGTATCCCAGATAGGTGATACCGAACCCGCCAATGCCAAGCACCTTTCCTACCAGATATCTCCCGTTTAGGATCGTACCCAGGGGCAGCGCAAGATAGGGCTGCTCGTCGTTCTCATTAAATCCGCATCGGGGGCATGGAATCCCCGGTTCTTTTTCCGCGAAACAGCCATAACAAACACGTTCCGGATTCATTCTCCCACCTCCTCAAGCAATGTATTTTAAGTATAAAACGATGTATTTTGATAGCAAAATACAGTCACTCCTTCCGATTTTTGGACCAGGCATCGTAACACAGATCACCCAGCAGGAGCAATCCCAGCGCCACCAGAAACCCGATCCACCCGCCCCAGCCCACTAAAGGAAAAAGTGCAAAGGCAACTCCCAGCACAGACCAGATAAGGGCGCTGATTACACGTTCCCTATTCTCAGAGGGGCAGGAAAAGTACCGGGGATTCTTTTCATCCACAAAGAGCACCTCATAACTACCGACTTTGATTTCGTCCTTTTTGGAATACTCTACCCGGGATACTACCCGATACTCCTGTCCATCCAATGTGTACTGGTAGACCGGATGGTATTTATAGTTGATAATGAAGAAATCGGTGAAATCGTCGTCTGTCCAGCTGACGTCCACATCGCAGATGACGGCGTTCACTCTTCTCCGGCAGCGACGCTTTGACCGTACAGTCCGACAGAATGCCAAAATGATTCCGAAGAGAAACAAACATACTCCAAGGGCAAAGAACAAAATATCCCCCATCGCGTCCGTTGCATTCATGCTCCAAACGATTTTATCTCAGCTATGACAAAGAGTTCCTCCGATACCTGCCGCACCCGGTCGACATGCCGCAAGACCAGCGCCTCCAGCCATTTTTCCGCATTGGCCGCTTTTAGAAATTCAATCTGCACTTCCAGGGGTTCAATGTAGAACTCGCCCGCATACGCCAGCGCCCCTTCACCTTCCGACAGCGCCGGGAACTCGTGGAGTTCTTTCATTTCACCGTCTGCAGTCAGGTGGAAGACAGCCGCCAGTTCCCGGCCGGCGGCGTCCTCTCCCCACGCTTCCTGGATTCTTCCGTTTTTTAAACAATACCCTGCCATAACGGGTTACTCCTTGCTCACCACAAACCGGTTGGCGTTGTCGCACAGGTAGAAGGTGTCCCCGGTCGACAATTTTTCCGCCACATTCGCCGTCAGCTTTTTGCCGTTGCCCAGGAACGTGCCGTAGGACGATCCCAGATCGGTGATGATAAAGCAGTCTTCATTCGGGTCGTAGACTACCTGGCAGTGGCGGCCGCTGATACCCGGCGTGTTTTTATCGAATACGATGTTACAGGTTGCCGGGTCTCGGCCGATGACCACCTTGCCCTTTAACAGGTCAAAGCTCTGGCCAGAGTATTTTCCTGTCACGCCGCGCAGCACAGCCCGTTTTTCCACAGGGCCGCGGCCGCCTCTTGCAGGCGCTTTTCCAGATCCCATACCTGCGGCAGCGCCGGCAGGTGCCGGAGCCCCCTGTCCGCCCTTCTGGGACGTTACCAGCAGGATGATGCCGCCGATGAGCGCCAGCACGCCGATGGGCAGGAACACATAGGCAAACCAGGGCTGAGTCCAGGAGAGTCCGCCGCCTGCCATGGTGTATTCGAGCTGCTCGCCATCCAGGATCTTGGTCAATTCATCGACGATAATCGCGTAATTCATGCCCAAGGGAACGCCTGTTTGCGGATCCGTCGCTCCGAGTGTGTTAATACCAATTACATTACCGTTTTCATCCACCAGCGGGCCACCGGAATTTCCGCCCGCAATGGAAACATCCATCTGAAACGCCTCATAGGTGACATTCACTGGATTCAGCCGCTTGCTGATGATCCCCCGGGTCAACGTTATGTCATCCAACCCAAAGGTAGCAAAGTTCTGGCGGTAGGCAGAATCCGCTGGGAAACCCAGGGCATATGCCGTCTCGCCCGTGCTGACCGAATCAGACTCCCGCAGTTTGAGAGGGACTCTCTTGTCAGTGGGGGAAGGCAGCTTTAAAATAGCGATGTCTTTTTCTGACGGCGAGGAATAATACACCACCTGCGCCTGCACATAATCATTTTCTGCGGCGGAATAATACACTTGAACCTTTCCGGAGATAGACGGATCAATTCTGGGATATTCGTAAGCCTTTTGCACCACATGGCCGTTTGTCACAATATACTCGACAGGTTCCCCGGGGTTGCCGATTGCAAACCCCGTCCCCATACCACTAGCAGTGTTTCCCTGGGAATCCTGGACCATAACGCCTATCATTACAACCCCGTTGCGCGCCTCATAGGGATCCATACCGCCCCCGCCTACCAGGCCCAATACGCCGAACACACCGGCGGCCAGGCCAATAACCAGCAGCAGGATAGCAACAACCTGCTTGCCCGATGACTTTTTCGCTTCCATTATGATTCCTCCTCATTTTTTCCATGGTATTTCAATGCGATGGCCGTATAGTTATCCTGGCCCGGCTTTCCGGCGGCCAGGATTTCCTCCTCCAGCTTGTCGCAGCACGCCTGGGAAGAGAGCGCCATGGCTTCCCGGATCTGCTTTAAGGTCAGGGTATCGCTCACCCCGTCCGAGCAGAGCAGCAGCGCGTCCTCCGGCTGGAGAAGAAAGGGCATACGGGTATAGTCGCATGTTACATCTTCTTTGCCTATGTACTCCGAAAGGGCCCCTGCCTGGGGATCTTGAAACGCTTCCTCCACGGGGAACGCCCCGTCCAGTGCCCTCAAAATCAAATCGTTCTTAAATTCCTGCCGGGCATTTAACCCATAGAGTTTGTTTTCCCTGAGCAGGAACAAATCGCTGTCGCCTACGCACCAGAAGGAGAGGCGATTCTCTTTGAGCAGGGCCGCCACCAGGGTAGTCCCCCCGTGCCCGCGAAACTGCTGGTAGACTCTGGCGCTTCGCTGGTATACCCAGCCGGGCACATCGCTGTCATCTGCCCAAGGAAAGATCCCCACCAACTGGGAGGCAGTTTCCGCAGCGATCATGCCGCCCTCCGCCATACCGCCCATACCGTCGCACAGCACAGCGAGCAGCCCGTCTTCCTCATAACGATCCATGCGGGAGATGCCGAAAGCGTCCTGCTGTTCTTCCCGGCTGCCAACGCCCTGTAGGTTGGCAAGCTCCAGTTCCGGCAGCGGTTCCGGACGTTCCGTAATCGGTTCTTCCACCGCCTGATCACCCCGCTTCTTTTTCTTCTTCCGCCGTATCAGGAAAAAGGCGAGAATCAGCGCCAATAGAAGCGCTGCGCCCGCCGCAACCGCCATCCAGACGCGGATGACGGTATCCGGAAACAGCGGCTGGTTTAACCATGAAAGTACACGCTCCATCCTTTACTCCTCATTCCACTGGAATTGCTCGCCGCACAGGGGCAGGAAGAGAAGCTGGCTCTTTCCCACCTCGATCACATCGTAGGCTTTTAAGGGGCGTACCATTTCCACCTGCTCGTCGTTGCAGTAAGTGATGCCCCTGCCCTGGCCGGGAGAAAGGGAAAAGCTGTTATGCTTGGCGTCATATGTAACCAATGCATGGCTTTCTCTGGATACAGTATCGTCATCCGCCAGGGCCACGTCCATCGCCGCCGCCCTTCCTATGAAGTTTCTGCCTGCTACCAGCTTATAATCTGCGCCGCGATGGGGACCGGAAACACAGACCAAGAATCCTACTGCAGGATCAATACCGATCTTCTTTTTAATAATGCCCACCGTCTTGCCTCTGTCTGCTTCCGGCGCAGCGCCGCCCGGCACAGCAGCCACGGTCTTCCCTACCGTTCCGGCCGCAACCGTCTTGCCGACCCCGGCGCCCTCCTGGCAGTAGGGGCAGCTATCGAATCTGGATTCATCGTAAAAATGGCCATTGTCACACTGTCTCATAATTGTTTTCCTCCTGATAAAGAAATCTTAAGGATTATCCAAAACCATCCCTGGTTTTTTGCTGTTCTTACTGTAGCGCCTTTTTCGGGATTTGTGCAGGTCGCTTTAGCGCCAATTTCCCAAAAATTATGTGGCGCACCTGCGCCAATCCGCATTTTTCGCAGAAATCATGGGGAAATACCGCTTATCTCATCAGATCCTGATAGTCTGGGTCTGCCGCCCGAATCCCCCACACCAATTCCCAAAGCTTTTCATCTTCGGAAAGGACATAGCACCTGCCATCCACCCCTTCGAACCGGCGTTTATCAAACCAGAAACTGTAGGTATCCCCTTGCGCCGTCACAAATGTAAGCCCCCGGGTATCTGTAGAGACGATGGGTGACTCGGATTCCACCGACACATCCCGCAGCGCCTGCAAGACCCCGGCGATCACCGTTTCGTCCCTTGTCTCGTAGTCCGCCGCCGTCTCCGTCCAATGGTGAAAGATCAGTTCCACCGGCAGTTCCTCATGGGGCAGCTCCAAAAGCTCCCGCTGCTTTTCGGTGCAGTAAGCAAAAAGGGAGTCCCCTTGGTATGCCGGGGACGAAGTCTCTGTCGGGGTCGGAGTCTCTGCCGGAAGCGCAGGATCTGATGCTGCACACCCCGCCAGCAAACAGATGGCTGCCAGAAGTGCCGCTGCCCCTCTTTTTTTCATTCGTGCCTCCTTTCTTCTGTCCTGGTCTCATGAATCGCTTTGCTGCTCGGCCTGTAACGCCAAAGGCGATCCAAACTCTTTTTTTGTCCTTTTATGGTTTTACTGTATCGTTTTTTAAGGATCTGTGCAGGCCGCTTTCGCGCCAATTTATCAAAAAACGCATGGCGCACCTGCGCCAATCTATTTTTTGTGTGAAAATTCCAAAACACCTTGATTGTGCAAAAGGGATTGCCGATCATGACAGCGGCCTGTTACATCCTGTAAACTTAAGAAGTGTTACACTCTATACAGGGTGGATGGCCTCAATTTTCTGGCTCCAAAGCTTCGTTTCTCAAAATGGCGCAGGTGCGCCACAGTGTTTTTTTAGTTTGGCGCTAAAGCGGCCTATCAAAAACACCGGCTTCCTGCTATGATAAAAAACGAAAAGTTCGCATGATGGAAGGTCGGCCAAGACACAGAATGTCCAAAAAGCTTCAGCTGGCCTTTTCGGAACGCAGGATCAGAAAGGGGATATATCGTATGTATGCAAGGTTAAGGCCGTACCATCTCATTGGCGCCATCGGGGGGTTCCTCACTGTTCTCACCGCTATTATCAGCTTGGCAGTTTCCACATCGTACTACATAAGCGCGGAATGGGTCATTATTGTAAACATGCTGCTCATTGGCTCCAACGGGTTAATCGCAACCTATTTCTTTGGCGCGTTCAGCGCTTCCCGTGACAGCCTCATCAAAGTAGGCAGCCTGATCGCGGGGATAGGTCTTGGTTTTAATGTCCTGATCTCAATTCTCCAGATGGCGGGGGTGTACGTTTTTGTTCTGGCTCTTCTTGGGGCTCTCGTTATGATGGCAGGGGTTGTGATCGCCTGTATCAAATTCATCATGCTCTTCCAGAGAGACGCTTTTGTCGTGGTGTTCTGCGTGTTTATTTTCCTGGGGCTTCTGCTGTCTTTATTCTGGACGTGGGCAAGCCTGATAAGCGGCGCTGGGCTGGGTGGCCTGCTGATTTATTTTTACGTCCACAATATCACCTACTAGACAGCTTCTCTCATTCAGGATATTTCCTTGTTTACCGCGGCTGCACCGTGTGGCTGCGGTAAAACGGCATGTGCGGGCGCAAAAAACCGGTAGTTCCCGGATGCGGAACGCAGCTCCAAAAATATACGGTTTTATCCAGGAGAATCCCTGGTTTAGGTCAAACAGGAAGGATTGTATATTCCGCAAAAACGTCAGCGAAAAAAAGTCTCTAACCGACCGAAATCGTTGAAAATCCATGCCGTTTATAGTATAATAATCTATAGCTGTACCATTGCGGAGAAAGGGAGTGGAATGGGACGTATGGTAATAATAAAGAAAAGCTTCACAAATCCAAAATCCATTTATGCGATTCTGCTGCTTAGTGTTTTTACTTTTCTATTTCTTGGAGCCGAGTACCTATATGTGAATATGATCTCGCTTACGGCAGGGGAAGAAAAAACGGTGATTGCGCAAAACTACGCGTTAGGAATAAGCGCTGTCGGTTTTTTGCTCTATCCGCTGTTTCATCGCTTTTTGAAAAGGCGGGTACAAATCGTTGGACTTTTTATCCTTGCACTAGCAGCGGCAGTATGCAATTTTTTGGTTCAAAAACATGTTTCTTATTCGTCCACTCTGCTCTCCGGAATGGCATTGTTCCTGTTTCTGGGGATATTGGGAAGCGCGGCCCACTACCTGTTTTTCAAACTGGCGAGGGATCGCACCCATCTGGCGCGTATGGTTGGTGTCTCCTATGCCCTTGGGATCTTCCTGCAGTTTCTAAATAACAATCTTGTGGATCTGGAAACTGCGGAAGCCTTGATACTTTCACTCTTTGCCCTTGTAGCGTTAGCGCTGTTGCTGAAGGCAGAAAGGCTTTGCCGCCAGGAAAACGCAGAAGCGGAAGAACTCCAGTCCCCCGCCATAGAGGATGATGGGAAGGGAACCCGAAAGAAGATCGCCGCCGGCGGACTCCTTGCACTGCTTGTCATCCTGATGGCATGTATCTTCAGTACGCTGGACAACGCGGTCACCATGCATCATGCAGCAGGCACTGACATCGGGCAATGGCCGCGGCTTTTGCTGGCGGTAAGCGGCCTTTCTGCCGGCTTTCTTTTTGATATCCGAAAGCGGAAATTTATGGCCATGATGATGTACTGCGTCATGCTGATGTCCGTCATCTGTGTGGTAGTACTCAAGCTGGGCGGCCCGTTTTTGATCGGCCTGATCGTATTTTATCTTTCGGCTGGATTTTTTGTGGTATTCTTCACCACCAGCTTTCTGGATTTTGCCCGCCATATGCCCACGCCAGCGCTGTGGGCCGGTATGGGGCGCGCCATGAATAACGTGAGCGCCGCTTTGCTTACCAACGCCTCTGTAGCGTTGCTTGTTTCTGACAGCAATGGCATGGCATCCATCATTCTGGCACTGGTCCTGTTTGTGGCCGTCAGCGTAGTCATCTATCTTTATACAGCCTGGATGCCGGTTTCATCCGGCACCCCCAAGGATATCCCGACAGACCTGGACCCTCAGGAAGCGTTCCGTCTTTTGTCGGAGCTGTTTATCCTTACGCCCAAGGAAACCGAAGTATTTGACAAGCTGGTCAATTCAGAGGAAAGTATTCAGGAGATCGCAGATGGACTGTATCTATCCCGGCGAACCTGTCAGCGGCATATCGCGGCGATCTATGAGAAAGCGGGTGTAAAATCACGCATGGGATTGTACCAGCTCTACATAGAAAAACAGCGCAGGCTATGACAGTCAGAAAGGGATTCGGATGAAGAGGATTAAAATTGCTGTTTTGCTGGTATTATTGTGCGTACTGGCGGGGTGTTCCCCAAAAGACACATCGCTTCGGGCCTATTGCACCGAAAGCCAGCAGGAATTTCTGGATCAGTCGCTGGAAGAGCTGCCGGTCGCGCTTACCTATCATCACAACGATAACATCCTGGGACGCTACGAAACGACGGATGAAGAAATCATCTCCGAAATCCTGCAGGCATTACGGGAAACGACCATTGTATCCAAAGCTTTCAGCGGCTCTACAGACAGCCGTATCCTGGAGTTTGAGACAGCGGATGGGGATACCTGCCTCTTCTGGTTTGATGAAAACCGGTTCCATGGCGCCGGCGGAACATCCTATGTGCTTTCCGGCGACGAGGAGATCTGGGATCTGGCGCGGAAAATTCAGGAAACATATCCGGAATACAGGGAAGCGATGGAGTAAAAAGGCAGATCGAAAAAGCCGGGCGTTCCTTGCTTGTATGCAGCTAAGGCCGCGTAAGCAGGGAACGCCCGGTTTATTTATATTCGTTTTTCAAACGAGAGGGAGCCTCGGGTTTGGCTTCATTTGTTCGCTTTCCCCTTCCACACAAAACTCAACCCTCTATTTCAGAAATTTCCGGATTTTTTTCAGAGCTGCCGCTATGGACTTCTGTACCGCCTGATAGCTGCACCCTTCCCGCACCGCAATCTCCTCATAGGTAAGCCCGTCAAAGAAATACATCTGCAGCCTTCTTTTCTGGACTTCCGGCAGCTGGTTGACGCCCTCCCGGAGCGCCTGCGTCTGCATGGATTCATAGACGGCGTCCTCCACCGGGGCCGGCTCCTGTGCCGAACGACGGCTCAGCAGCTCTTCGTTCAGCTCGGTCCAGTCAAGGTGCCTCTCCTGCTCGTTAAGGAAGGAGAGATCGTCCAACTCAAACCGGTCAAACACGGCATAGAGCTTCACATCCAGTTCCAGCCTGTGTGGTACGCCCTGGCCGTCCCTGAAAGATAGATAACATTTCCCGTCGATCATCGACAGGGTATAGGGGTTATACTTGTCCTTTCTTCTCTTTGGATGCCTGTCATCCATCTCTTTGTCCTCCAATCAATCGTTTTTGAGTGAATCAAAACGATTGACCGATGGACTTCGGCAATGAAATCCGCCATGATACGCAAAAGCGCCCACAGCAAGATTGCTGTAGGCGCAAAGCGGCACTATGGGGCGGTTTGAATCGCAGCGGTTCGGTGGGGTGGCATAAAATGGCCGCAAAAATCCTGTAAGGTCTGATCGTAAGCCTGATAAGAAAAAATGCCGCCCTCCCGGCCGGAAGGCGGCTTGCGTTGTATGGTTCGCATACATGGACAGCCACCCGCCTGCGCTGTATTTCCGGCGTTTTTAACCTACGGAAATCTATACTAACAGGCGGGCGTCTCAGCTCGTGACTCGTCTGCGACTCATCTGCAACATATTTTTGGCCTCATCCGCGTCTCATTTCAGGCTCACCTCCGGCTGTCAGATAATCATATTCGGACATGTTTGTTTTATCCTCTGGATATGCGCCTCCGTGAGATGCCGCTTGATTCCTGTATAAAAGGCATTTGCAGTTCCTGCTCCCGATTGCTGGTAGAGCAGTATGGTCAAGTGCATATTCAGGCTACTGTTAAACGGGTCAAAGGCCAGTGCGGCTTTGGCCGCCTTGTGCGCATAGACATACTCGCCACACTCGGTCTGGCGTTCTATATACCGGCCGGCGAGCCGGAAATACAGGCCCTGATAGTATGTAATACTCGGGATAAAATAAATATTATCGGACAACCGTGGCAGAAGATTCCCGGAATACAGTCCGACGGCAGCTTCATACAGCCGATACCGCTTTTTCGGATTGTTCTCCATCTCGATACTGTCACATAGTTCTTCGAATAACCCCACATCTGTCACTACCTTGATTTCCGGATTGAAGCTGAATATGCCGTTGGCATAGACCACCAAATCCTCCAGCCCAACATAGCCAAGCAGCGATCTAAGCCTGTAAGCAATGTTCCGCACGGATTTCATCGGGATCTCACAGGACTCATCCGGCCACAGGATCAGTGCAAGCTGATTTGCCGTTGCCCGGTTCCCAGCCGTCACCGCAAGATACGACAGCAGCGTATAGCAGCGGGAAGAAATGAAATCCTTTTCGGACAGCGTTCCCTTGCTGCCATGTATCGTGAGCCCATTAAAGCAGTTGATCCGCACTTCCCCTGCAGTAAGCTTCAGCGCTTGCTTTGCGGCCGCCAGGCTCTTATTCAGTTTAATTTCATTTAATTCCTGGGCGACAGCGTAAGCGATTATGAACAGGAACGCAGGATCTGCGCCGTACCGCTTCGGGTTATCTACGCCGATATAACCCTGGTTCAGCCGTTTGGAAAAGGGGACGGCGATTAGGGAGCGAACGCCGTATTCAAAAAAAGCACTGGTGGCCTTTGCGGGCATTGATGCCCCGCCCTACCAATCCGGCCAAATGGATGTCCGCAGCCGCAGCATTTCCAAGCGGGGGTCTGCCTCGCTGCGCAGGACGCTCTTTCTGGTGATGGGTGTCATCCTGCAACATGCTCCAATGAATGAACCGGTCTACCAGTTCATGAACAAGAAACGCTCTGAAGGCAAGCCATACCGTGTCTACATGATAGCCTCCGCCAACAAGTTCCTGCGCATCTACTATGCTTCTGTGAAAGCCTACTTGGATTCCCTGGAACACGACTGATTTTCTTGCGCTATACCATCTGGCTGGCCGCCGTTTTAATTTTGAGATGCTCAGCGGCTTAGATTTGTGCGCCCTTTTCCTTTGCCCATTCTCTTGAAAGTTTTTCTTGACTTTTCTTAGCAGGTCTTTCTATCGTTTTGATAGCACTCGGTAGTCATGAGTGCTACCGTTATTGACACTTTACCATACTCTCCCGGAAAAGTCAATGATTTGTCGAAAAAATCGTTTTTGAGGTCGGTCGATTGGAGAGAATGAAACGCGGAGCATCAATTTTAATTGACAAAATCGTTTTTTCGGTGTAACATAAATTAGCGTGTTAAAAATGGGAGAGAATGCTATGTTGATTCAATTTACAGTTTCTAATTTTTTGTCTTTTAATGAGAAAGAGACTTTTTCGATGGCTGCCGGAAAGGCAAGAAAATATTCTGAACGTATTTTTAGCGACAAGAAGTTGAAACTAACCAAATGTGAGG
>USDZ01000015.1 GCA_900553525.1 uncultured Oscillospiraceae bacterium | reverse complement strand
CGGCGTCCCTCCGCCGTATACTCATAGCTTACTCCCATATTCCCTTTTTGTAAAGTTAAAGGCTTTCTCCTTATAGGAATCCCGCCGTCCTGTCCAGACGGCGGGATTCCTATAAAATAAAATGTTCAAAAGGAAAAAAGTAAATCCTCTAACACAAATCATGGTTAGCTGTTTCACCAAGCATTTAACTTAAGGCCTATTCAAATCCAAACAAATATTCACTTTTAACCTCAGATTTGATTCTTTGCATAAATCTTTTATACGAGATTTCACTGCTTTCCACTACCACTCTTTTCCCAGAGACTGTTTTAATAACAATCCTTTCAGATTTTATTTGATTTTTTTTAACTTGACGTATCGCTGAAATAATTTCGCTAAAAGTAAATGTATAGGGTTTTCTAAAAGTGGCGAAAACTGTTATCTTTTCATCCGCTACTATCACTTTGAAATAAAGTGTTTTTAAAATCAAATAAAGTCCAAGTCCAAAGAAGGAGCCAAAAACAAGATAGAAGATTAGATGAGGCAACTCGTTCGAAAAAAGTGTAAACCCAAGCATAACTAATAACGCCATTATGGCACAGACCATTCCAATCACCCAAACTATATTGGGAATCATAATAACAAAATGTTTATCAGATTTTATTTCAATTGTCTTACTACCCCAATTCTGAATTACGGAAAGTATAATCATTACACATGTCGGAATAAGGATTACGGATATAATCATCCAAATATCCATTACCATCACCTCCAACTACGGCGCGCACCAGTAAATTGGTTCTGTGGTAGATAACTCTCGCCGTTGATAGTTTGACTCCCAGGAATCTATTAGAAAACTTTTTATTCCCATTCCAGTAAACTACTGAAAAAGAGACGCTTGGCCAGCCAGTATCGCCGTTGTGATTCCACGGCATTTGCCAGGAACTTTCCTGGAACCTTTTTGAGAAAAACATTGAAACTATTTTTCGGCTGTATAGATAAGGCAATTATTCTAAAAAGCTATTAAGAAGTTCGTTAAAATCCTTTTCATCACAACTTTTCTGAACAAAATAAACCTCGCCGTTTTTCACATATTCAGCCCAGTAATAACAAATCATTTCATAGTCTCCATTCTGATAAGTTATTTTTACAGCATCTCCATTGACCGACATTGGATCTCCAACAAAATAACTATAAAATTTAATCATTTGAAATTGTTCTAAAAAATCTTCTTTTTCTGTTTCGGAAAGAGTTTTTGTAACGGTAAACTCAAGGCTGTTTTCTGCCGACACAATTTCTATGCTTTCAATTTCATCAACAGAATTTTTAAACAAATACGTTTTTTCGCCGCAACTAGTAAAAGTCAATAAAACAAGTAAAAACAAAGTAATGAATAATAATTTTTTCATAAATGTACTCCTTCCAAAATATCAATTAAGGCATGATTAAATACCATCCTGCCACAACATCAGAACCTGCATAATATCCAGTAGAGCGATTTGCCCCGCCGAAGAAATCCGCTGTCCTTTCCCACGGCAGTGAATAGTATGTTTTTGAGGAAGGATTTGCTATACAGCTTATGATTGAAGGTGCGGCTATTCGAGTCATATACTTTGGGGTACCAATTAAACTTTGTTGTACCGTGTGGCCCCATTCATGTTTTACAGTATCTATCCCCCCATTATTGACAGTTTCGCTTTTGTTTAAAATGATTGTGTTTGATACTGAGAATGATGTTATTCCAGATATATCGTGTTTTAATACAGGCGTTCCATTATACGATGAAAACACCTTAGCATCTAAGCATTTCTGTTCGTCTTTATTAGAGAAATCATAGTTTTTAACGTCATTCACAACATCTTCAACCGTTGCTTTCCCGCTTGCTACTGCTACTGTTGAGGCCACAGCAATTTTTGCAGCGGTTGTCGGTATGCTGAACACCGCCTTAACTTTGGTTACAAAACTTCCGACTGCTTTCGCTGCATTTTTTAACCACTGCGGCCAGTGCCCGGATTGATCATCCATGTTAACCGGGTTATTAAAACAATAGACAAACAGATTATAACCTTGCACAGACTCGCCCGTACTGGGAATCGCATTATCCGCATTGAGGAACCTGCCGACATCGGGATCGTAATAGCGGGAAAGAAGGTAATAGAACCCCGTCTCGGCGTCGTAGTAATACCCACGGTACCGAATCGGATTGGCTTCTCCAAGCTCTGTGTTCCCCGTGCAGCTTTCCGGTTTCCCCCACGCGCTGTAGGTATACCTCACCACGTTCTGTCCTGAACTGTTTACAATTCCGGCTACGTCTCCCTGCAGGTTGTACTCGTAATAGTACTCGCTTCCCTTGTACTCCAGCCCCACCAGGCTTGACCCGTGGTACAGGTAATAGATCGTCTCGTTCCCTTTTGTCTCGCTCAGCAGACGATCTCCATCCCATACATATCTCGTCTCTGTCCCGTTCACCGTTTTCTTGCTCCGGCGTCCCTCCGCCGTATACTCATAGCTTACTCCCATATTCCCTTTTTGTAAAGACGAAAGCTGCCGCCCTGACTCCCATGTCAGCGCCATTCCCTGCCGCCACGTCAGTGGATTCCCCACTCCGTCATACGTTATCGCCGTCCCGTCCAGGTATATTATCTGGTCTTTCCAACCCGTCATCGCATACTGCACCACGTGCTGTGTTTGCCCGTTCTTATTCCACTGCTTCAGGTTTCCTCCCGCGTCATACACATACGTGTACTCTGTCCCGTCCGGCTGCTTCACCTTCGTCAGTTGGTTCAGCGCGTCGTATTCGTACTCCGTCGCCCCCAACAGGCTGTCTGTCAACCGCACGATGTTTCCGTTCCCGTCGTATTCTGCCGTGTAGCTCCGTCCGTTCACCGTCAGCTTCTCCACCAGTCCCGTTGTCTTCCCGGAACCACCGGACAGGTATTCAATCTCATTGCTTACACTCGCCTCACTCTTCCCCCTTGACCAAACCTCGCTCTTCTCCAATCTCCCCAATCCATCATATGTATATTCCGTCCGGTTTCGTTCGATTCCGTCCCGTTTCAACCGGTACTCTATCGGACGGCTGTCCTCGTCGTACTCCGCCTCCAGACGGTATTCTCGGTTCCCAAGCCGCGTCCTTTCCCACTCCAGCAGGTTCCCGGCTCCGTATCCGTATACCTTTTCCACTCCCATGCTTCCCGTCCGAAGCAGTCTCCTCAGCCGTCCCGCCATATCGTACTCATACCGCTCGCTGTAGCCGATCCGCAAATCCTCATACCGATACAGCTTTCCCTGCTTGTCGTACTCGTATGACGCTTCTGTTTCCCCGTTTACGCTTCTTTCCCTTATACGGTCCCGGCTGTCATACTCATATTCCACATATTCCCCGTTCCCGTATTCCATCTTGGTCAGATTCCCATTGTTGCTCTCGTATTCGTTCTCCGACAGCACTTCCTCCCCGACCATCGTCTTCTTCAGATTCCCGAATCCATCCATTATCAGCCTGTATTGGATTCCGTTGTGTTCTATCCTCGTCAGCCGGTCGTAGTGGTACCCATATGTCACCGTATCCTTGACCGTCTCCCCGCTTTTCACTTCCACCTTCTTCAGCTGGTCGTTCTCCTCGTCATAACTGTATACCGTCTTGTTCCCTTCCGGGTCCTCCGCCTCCAGCACCAGTCCTAGATCTTCGTCATATTCATAGCGGATTTCCTCTCCCCGTTCGTCTGTAATTTTCTCCGCATACGCGCCGTTTTCCGTATACTCCACCGACGTTACCATCCGCTCCCCCTCTGGTGCGTCCGCCGTTTGCAGATACCAGTCCTGTTCCGGGTGCTCCCCATTCGTGTTCCGATATTCCGGGTCTCCCACCACGACTGCGTTTTCCTCCGTGCTTCCTTCCCGGACGCTCAGATATTTCCCCGTTCCCTCACAGTGGATCCGGTATGACCCGTCTTCGTTCTTCTCCAGCTTTAATCCATATGACCCTTCGCTCAATTCTCCCAGTTCAAAGTCCCCCATCTCCTCAAAACCCAGGTACAGATTCGTCCCCTCCGGCTTGAGCGTCCTCAGACTCATATCCCACACATATTCCCCTAGTTCAAACCGGCTTCCTTCCCCTTCCCGGCTCTTGCTCAGTTTCACCCCGCGGCTCCCGCTGGAGCCATCCTCCATCGTCATCGTCAGGCCGCTTTTCTTGTTCACCAGTATATACGTCTCCCCGATCTCCGGCTCTTCCTCGAATCCGTGTTCAAACGTCGACGATGTCACCGCGTTCCCATACTCGTCGTACCCGATCGTCGTCGCTACGCCTCCCGCCGTGTCTGCTCGTATCACGTTCCCCTTCTCGTCGTATGCATACAGCTTGAAATTCCCCGTCGGCTCCACCAGCTTCGACAGGTCCGCTCCGCTATATGTAAAACTTGATTCCTCTTGCGCTTGATCCACCGCGTTCTTCAGATTCCCCTCTTTGTCGTACGCATAACTGTTCCCGTAGACGTCTTTCTGCAGGCACAAATCCCAGAATGCCGCCTCATTCACGTTGTCTTCATACAGCGCCATCACCGCGATGTTGTCATACGGCTTGCTCTCTCCCTCCCAGCGCGTATCCACCTTCCCGGACACAAACTGCTCTTCCTCACACGCCGCGTTGAACGCGATTTCCGTGTACTGGTGTGTCCCGTCGTTATAGTCTACACGCGCTACTAGCCGGACTGGCTTCTCGCACCGTTCCGAACTCATGACCGATTTCGCCTGCGTCCATCCACTTAATACATACACGTCCCCTTCTCCGCTCAGTCCCGTATACTGGCTCAGGCCATGAATGTCGTTCGCCGTCCCATCCATCTCATACCGGCCGTCCGCATTCAATACATCCCCTGTATGGCAACTGTTGTACCTTTCCCAGAATTTTATTTATTTCTCTAATTATTGAATTTTTTTCACTTTTTTATTTTCCTCACACTTCTTTTTCGGCTACATCCCATTCTATTCGACGAGAGTTGCGTTCTGTTGGGTGATCCATTATAATAGAAACAAATTTACCTCTCGGATCGGAGGATCGCGTCATGAAAAAATTTTTACAGGAATTTAAAGCGTTTGCTCTCCGCGGCAATGTGGTGGATCTAGCGGTCGGCGTCCTGATCGGCAGCGCGTTTTCCGGCCTCGTCAACTCACTGACTGAAAATATCCTTTCCCCCATCATCGGGCTTGTTGGAGGGGCCAATTTTGACAATTATGCCATCCATATTCACGGCGCGACCATTCGATACGGTGCTTTCGCCACCGCCATTATCAATTTCCTTATTATGGCTTTCATCGTGTTTCTGATTGTCAAAGGACTCCATAAGCTTGAAAGTCTTGGCCGCCGCAAGGAAAAAATACCCGTTCCGCCCGCCACCAAGATTTGTCCGTATTGCCGTAGCCAAATTGATATGCAAGCCACTCGTTGTCCCCATTGCACCTCTCTTTTTGAGACCGAATCCAATCAGCCATAAAACAAAGATACCGATTGGGGGCGCCGGAGTAAAATCATCCGGCGCCCCCAATCGGTATTGAATAAAATAATGATATGGCTTTTTAACCCGCATCCTGAAGCCGTTCGCGTATAAACGGCAACACCTGGTCGGGCTCCAGCCCTAACACCAGTGCGAATTCGTCATATAACAAACGTTCCGCCTCTTTGAAGAACCGCTCGTCAACGGCACGCAAATGCTTACCGCTCTCTTTTATCTCCTGCTCATGGAGATAAAGGGATTTGATCATGCGAATCAGGCCGGAGCGGTCACCCGTGGACAGAATTTCGCGATATGCCGTTTTTCGTTCGTCATTATTTTCAATCCAATGCGCTTCTTCATCCGGCATTCCCTCAATCAAAGCCAGTACATCCTTCTCCGGCAAAACCGGCCGCATCTTATGCACCAGTGTTTCATTCCTCACCGGTACATAAATAGTGGAGGACTCCTGCCGAACCGGTTTGAGTACATAATACTCCGTCGGGGTACCGCAAAAGTCTTTGGTCACAATATCGGAAATCCAACAGAGCCCATCTGATCCATATAGAACAGCATCTTCTACCTGATACATACGGCAACTACCTCCCTATCCGGTCCTATGCTCCATAAGCGTCTCCCACGGTCAATCGGGTATCTTTAGTATACCACATTTTGGCTTCAATTTCCACACCAAGGAGTCAAATTCTTTCCGGCTCTCTATCCGTAAGAAGCTGTTTAAGAACCAGCCCAATATCGTCCTGGATATAAAGGGATTGCTGTTGCATCTCGTATGGGTGTCTCTCATTTTCAAGGTTGACGCATGCGTAGACGGCCTGTTTGTTTTGGATGGTCATCTGCCAGAATGGATATTTAATGATAACCGGCGTATTCATTCCCACGCCAAGTTCCAAAAACAAGATATGCGAATCCTTGTAGCGGCGAAGAAAATCGTCATATCGTCTGGATGCGTCATACCAGCCCTCATCCTGCACAAAAGACGAATCGCAGCGAAGATTCATCGTCATCGGCGCTCCGCAGACCGGACATGTGGGGATTTGCTCCGTAGGAATTTTCATGTCCTTCTGTTCGGCAACCATCTGCCGGACCTGCGCCTCATTCTCATAGGTCTTGTTGTGGCAGGCTCGGGAGCATTGCCATAAGCCGTAATCGCCCTGCGTATAGAAGAGCCTTTTTTTGTCAAAACCCGCGAGTTGAAACTGATGGTCCACATTGGTGGTAAGCACAAAATAATTCTTGTCCCCGACAATCTCCAGCAGATCGCTATAAGGTTTTCCGACGCCGGCTTCATACCGATTTACCATGATCTGGCGGCTCCACCATGCCCAGTATTCCTCTAAGGTATCGTAGGGATAGAAACCGCCGGAATACATATCCCGGATACCGTACTTCTCATGGAAATCCGAAAAAGTTCGTTCAAACCGTTCGCCGTCGTAAGCCATTCCGGCGGAGGTGGACATGCCTGCGCCTGCTCCGATGACAATCGCGTCAGCCGTTTGTATCTCCTTTTTCAGCCTGTTCATTTGCTCCGAGTAATTCTCGGTATATGTCCCAATCGATCTCCTTGAAAACATTGAATATGACCTCGATTCCGCTGTTTGTCTGTGCCTTATATTCTTTAACGGTTTTAATTGCAATTTTTGCCGCCTCTTCATTTGGATAATGAAATTCTCCGGTAGAAATGCAGCAAAAGGCAATGCTTTTTAGTTCATTCTGTTCTGCCAGCTCCAGACAGGAACGATAGCAGGAGGCCAGTAGAATCGGATCCTTTCTTGTGACCTGTCCCTGGATAATGGGACCGACCGTATGCAGTACATAATGAGAAGGCAGATTAAAGGCAGGTGTCATTTTGGCTTTGCCGGTTTCTTCTTCACGACCCTGCTGCCGCAGTATTTCCGCACAAGCCGCCCGGAGCTGAACTCCCGCAAAGGTGTGGATCGCATTGTCAATGCAGTCATGGCCCGGGACAAAGCATCCCATCAGCCGGGAATTGGCCGCATTGACAATAGCGTCGCAGCGCAGAGTGGTAATGTCTCCCTGCCAAAGATAAAGCCCTTCCTGCACCGGCTTTAAATCGGTAAGGGAGGTAATACCTTTGAGGCGGGTTTCTTCCAGCAAATAGGCGTCCTGCACTTCCAAAAACTCCCGGCTCACAGGGCGCGGCATACGGATATTCAAGAGGGAACGGAGCAGTCTTTTCTGCTCTTGTTCGTCTGTTGGAATTTCTATGCCGTGATACTCCGACCGCCCATGAAGCAATTTTTGGATTAAGTACCGTCGTCTTTCCGCCTGTGTCATCTTTTGCCCCTCCCGCATGACCATATATATCTATTATAGCTCCAAGTAAAGCAGAGCTGTCAACACAGACAGCCCTGCTTATTTTCATTAGGCGAAGAAGAATCCAGCCGTCATATCCAGATAGTTCTCGCCACTGTAATCCGGGTACTGTTTCTGTACCGCTGCTTTGAACTCCTCCGCATTGCCGCAACCTGCCGCAATCGCCTTCAGATTCTCGAGATAAGCTATTTTCGTGTCGACGTCTTTCAAGTCCTCCGGAGTATAGTGGGAGGTCAGAATTAAATCATATCCCTTGGATTTATATTCATCAAGCTGAGCGATTATCGCATCCGCATGCGCAGCTCCTGCCACAATGGAGTGGCAATCATGACCCAGCATATGGGTGTAGACCGCCTTTATTTCCGGAATTTCCACATCAAAAGCTTCAGCGGTCTGCTTAATTATAAAGTCGATACCCGCGATTGTCACTTTGCCTTCCCCAACCACATGGGTGATCGAATGGATAGAGCTGTCAAAAATCTGTCCGAATGTGCCTGTGAACTTATCCACCAGGGCTTTGCCGCCGCCGTTTTCAGAGTACTCTATCGCGTTTTGGGTCGCATATTTTGGGACTTTCGGCAGGAAGGAAGCCCCTGCGCCGTGATATGCCACCAGCATTCCTTCGACCTCGACATCCTTTAGATAGGCTGAAAGTTCCCGAATATTCTCAAAAAAGCAGGGGGATTCGATGACTACGGCTTTCCCGTTTTTCTCCACAATAAAAACCTCATCATCGAGAAAATCATTTGTCTTGTAGGCATGCAGCTTGACGCCGCTGTAATCGTAAACGTACACTTCGCCCTTTTCGAGCTTGACGGATGTAAATGTTTTCTTGTTCATGATGGATTCCTCCTTGATTCTTCGGACTTCTTATTCCGCCACAACGCTGATGCGCTTTTGAATGTGATGCCCCTTCGTCGCCTCGTCGATCATGGCTATGGCATAATCGGCATAGCTGATGACACTTTCGCCTTTGGAATTGAGCGTCAGTTCCTCGCCACCGAGAATATAGCGGCCCGTACGGGCGCCGTCGGCCTGGAAGTCACCAGCAGGGCTGAGATAGGTCCATTTGACATCCTTGCGCTCACGAAGTTCTCCCAAAGCCTTTGCCATAGCCGCGGCCAGAGGCTTAAAAATGTCCGGGAAATCCGGGCCGTCGGAGACACAGGCGGTATGCTCGGGGTTGACATACAAGCTGCCGGCGCCGCCGACCACCAACAGACGGATATCCGTGCCGGAAAGTAGATCACACAAGTGCTTCAGAGAGGTGCTGTGCTGAGCAAGCGTCTCCTCTGTCCAGGCGCCGAAAGCATCAATGACAACGTCAAAGTTCTTTAGGTCGGCAGTGGTCAAATCGAACAAATCCTTTTTTAGTACATTCTCTGCTGCGGTCTGATTTTCTTCACGGACAACGGCGGTCACTTCAAGACCTCTGTCGACGGCTTCCTTTACGATTCGTCTGCCGGCTTTTCCGTTTGCACAAATTACAGCGATTTTCATCTGTCGTTCCTCCTGGATACTGGCTAATGCCATTATGGATTTGAAATTTTCTTCGAGATTGAGGGATGCGGCCGCTTCCTTAGCTCTTGCCCATATTATACGCATGCAAGTTTCAATTGTAAAGTAAGCACAATATTGTGCCGTAGTTACTTTTTAGAAACTATTGGTTAAATAAGCGATTTTTGGGACTTTAGCAGAGAGCATCTTCGAAACAGCTGTTGATACCCTTCGGGCGTCTTGACTTCAATCGGTCACAACGGTATAATCAGATGAAAAGGGCGGATTAGAAATTAGGCGTAACAAAGTACCGCAGTTTTCAAAAAGAAACTATAACACCTGGGGGCGATCCTGTGACAGAGAACACTGCAAAAAAAGCCTTACCGGCCTGCCCGGTGGAAACCACTTTGACCCTCATTGGTGATAAATGGAAAGTTTTAATCCTGCGCGATTTGCTGCCCGGGACCAAGAGGTTTGGAGAACTGAAAAAATCGATTGGCAGTGTCTCGCAAAAGGTATTGACGGCACAGCTCCGCGATATGGAGAATAACGGATTGCTAACCCGTACCGTTTATCCCGAAGTTCCTCCAAGGGTAGAATATACGCTCACCGATCTCGGACAGAGTTTGAAACCCATCCTGGACGCTATGTGGAATTGGGGAGAAGGATATAAAAATTCCATTGGATAACGCCTTGAGCAACCCGTATAGTCGGTATTTCTTATCGCGGGACCCCCTGTTTTGCTTGTGCAAAACAGGGGGTCCCGCGATTGGAGCCGCCATATATTGTTTTTTCCATTACAATGTCAAATACGGCATCCAAGCAGCAAGCCGTTTTTCCCCAATGCCGTCTACCTCCATAAGCTCCTCCAGACTATCGAATCCCCCGTATCGTTCCCGGTAGTCGATGATACGTTGAGCCAGTACCTCTCCCAATCCCTTAATCGTCATCAACTCCTCCTTGCTGGCGGTGTTTAAATGGATTTTTTCCTGCGGCACAGTGGGGGAACCCGATGAAATGGATGAACCTGACGGAAGCGACGAAATGGATGAAGATGATCCCGATGAAGAAACATCCGAATCGTAGCTGCCTGTGGACTCTGTCGGAGCGGAAGAAGGCTGGGTGACGTTGCTTTCGGAAATATCTGGGGGATCCTCCTGTTTTGCCGGAGAGGAGTCGTTCTCGGAAACCGAACCGGACTCAGAAGAAGAGGAATAGGTCACGGTTATCGGAGCAAAATCCGGCGTGCCCGCCACGGCTGCGGCGCAGGTGGACAGCAACAAAAGGGCCGCCGCGCCCCACAATATCCATTCGCCTTTTCGGTTCACGGTCACCCCTCCTTCCTCTCTGTCTTTATTGTAACGGCCCGACAGAAAGAAAGGAATCCTCTGGAAGAAAATGCTCTGTGAAAATCTTACACACCGCTTTCTATTCTGTGACCAATTTGTCATACAAAAATCTTTATAATCCAGTACAATGGAGAGATGCAAAGGAGGATCGGACTCGGCATGGCCTTTACCCTGCCCTGGGCCGCGATTCTCATCGCCTCGGCCAGTGTTGTTCCTGGTGGTATTCGTCACTATGATGTATTCCATGAACAAGGTAAAAAAGAAAGCATTGTCGATGCCATGAAAAATGAAAACCTGTGACAAAGAAGGCGCTGCCGTAATTGCGGCAGCGCCTGTCCAAGTTAATTTTAAAAGACTGGATCAACCGATTGGCTTCTCTTCCCCCGTCCCCATCTAAGGACGCCCGGTTGTCCGTCTTTTTTTCACAGCGTCCCAGTAAGCCTTAAACGCCTGTTCATTTTTATTATCGGCCGGAACATAGTAAGTGGTGCCAACCAGCGCGTCGGGCAGATACTGCTGTTCCACCCAGCGGTCCGGAAAAAGGTGGGGATAGAGATAATGCTGTCCTTTGACGGCGGCATCCTCCCCATCGTAGTGCTTGTTTTGCAGACAGCGCGGCACCGGACCGGATTTACCGGCACGCACATCGGCTATCGCTGCGTGGATGGCGTCGTGCGCGGAGTTGGACTTCGGCGCTGTGGCCACCAGTATCACCGCATCGGCGAGAGGCAGGCAGGCCTCCGGCAGCCCCACCTGCAAGGCCGCGTCCACCGCCGCCTTTACAATCGGAATAATTTGAGGATAGGCCAGCCCCACATCCTCACAAGCGCACACCATCAGTCTCCTGCACGCGGAGGGCAGATCTCCGGCCTCGAGGAGACGGGCCAGATAATGCAGCGCCGCATCTGGATCGGAGCCCCGCATGGATTTTTGATAGGCGGAGATGATGTCGTAATGCTCGTCTCCGTCCTTATCATACCGCATGGCGCTGCGCTGGGCAAGCTGACCGGCGATATCGAGAGTGATCCGGCGCGCGCCTTCCCCATCCGGAGGCGTAGCAAGAACGCAGAGTTCCACTGCATTCAGGGCCTTGCGCACGTCCCCTCCGCAGGAGCGCGCAATATGCGATACCACGCCCGGTTCAGGCAAGACAAGCGTTCCCTGCTCCTTCTCCAAAAATGAGAAGCCTCTCTCCACCGCCTTTTCCACGTCGGCCGGCTCCACCGACTTGAATTCAAAGACGGTAGAACGGCTCAGAATGGCGCTATATACATAAAAATAGGGGTTTTCGGTCGTAGAGGCGATCAGAGTAATCCGTCCGTTTTCAATATGCTCCAGCAACGTCTGCTGTTGCTTTTTATTAAAATATTGGATCTCATCGAGATACAGCAGGATGCCTCCCAAGCCGGCGAGGGTATCGAGTTCCTCGACCACGGCTTTAATGTCGGCTGTAGACGCGGTAGTCCCGTTGAGCTTGTGCAGCCGCATGTCGGTACGCCTGGCAATGATCCGGGCCAGCGTGGTCTTCCCTACACCAGAGGGACCGTAAAAGATGAGATTCGGAATACGCCCCGACTCAATAATGGCGCGCAGAGCCTTACCTGGTGCAATCAAATGCTGCTGGCCGACTATATCGTCCAGCGAGTCCGGACGCATACGATCGGCAAGTGGCGCCGCCATAGTCATCTACACCCTTTCACTATCCCGTTCACAGCCGCTCATTCTCGAATAAACTGTAAAAACTGCCGGACACTCCGATCCCAGAAATCCCATTCATGGGCACCTGCCCATTCCTCATAAACATAAGGAATATGAAGAAAATCCAGCTGTTGGCGCAACCGCCGGTTGTCTTCATAGAGGAAATCCGATAATCCGCAGGTAATGTACAGGGCCGGCAATTTTTTCCCCGTGTTCACGGCGCGGGCAGTGAGCATCATAATATCATCGTCCGGGGCCAGATCCCCCCCGCTGACCGCCTGGATCTCACTAGGCGTCATCGGATTGTCTTCCGCAGCCATGCGGGCCCGGATATCGACGGCGCCGGAGAAACAACCGGCCGCCGCATACCGGTCCGGATAACGCAGGGCTGCCTTGAGAGCGCCGTATCCTCCCATCGAAAGTCCCGCTATGTAGGTATGGGCCGGATCCTCCGAAACCCGGAAAAAGGCCGCGCAAAGGCGCGGCAATTCTTCCGTAATATACGTAAAATAGGCGGGGCCATAAGCCATATCGGTATAAAATCCCCGCTGGACCTCGGGCATGACGACCGCAACGCCCTCCTGATCCGCATAACGGTCAATATTCGACCGCCGGCTCCAAGCGGCGTGGTTGTCCCCCAGGCCATGCAAAAGATACAGCACCGGCGGATTGTCCTTTTCCCGCTTTTGCGGCAAAGATACCGTCACCGCCGTATCCATGCGCAGCACTTCGGAACGCAGAGAACCTTCAAACAAGGCCACTTTGACTACCCCCTATCGTATCCATCTCGAAACAGACGATTATTCATAAAGAGGATATCGTCTGCATAGGTCGTTGACTCCTGCACGGATGACGTCGGCCTTGCCTTCGAAATCCGTCACAGCATCGGCAATGAATCCGGCGATAAGATCCATGTCCGCTTCTTTGAGGCCACGGCTGGTCACAGCCGGTGTGCCGATCCGCACGCCGCTGGTTACAAACGGCGACAACGGTTCGTCGGGAATGGTATTTTTGTTGACCGTGATATACACCTCATCAAGACGGCGTTCGAGTTCCTTGCCGGTAATGCCGGTTTCCCGCAGATCCATGAGCATCAGATGGTTGTCGGTGCCGCCCGAGACCAGCTTCATTCCGCGAGACAGCAGCCCTGCTGCCAACGCCTTAGCATTTTTCACAATTTGATCCTGATAATCCTTGAACCGGGGATTGAGCGCCTCGCCGAAGCAAACCGCCTTAGAGGCGATCACATGCATCAGAGGGCCCCCTTGAGAGCCGGGGAACACCGCTTTGTCAATGGCTTTGGCGTATTCTTCCCGGCAAAGGATCAGGCCGCCGCGGGGACCCCGCAGCGTTTTATGGGTGGTCGTAGTAACCACTTCACAGTAAGGAACCGGGTTCATATGATTGCCGGTGGCCACCAGGCCCGCGATATGCGCCATATCCACCATCAGTTTCGCGCCGACGGCATCCGCGATCTGGCGCAGAAGGTCAAAGCGGATCTCCCGCGGATAAGCGCTCGCACCCGCGACAATCAGCTTGGGTTTGTGCTCCAAAGCCAAGGCGCGTACCGCGTCGTAATCGATGTAACCGGTACTTGAATCGACGCCGTAGGGGACAAAGTGGTACAGCTTGCCCGAAAAGTTGACCGGTGAACCGTGGGTCAAATGCCCACCGTGAGCCAGGTTCATGCCGAGCACGGTATCCCCCGGCTCAAGCAGGGCAAAATAGGCCGCCTGGTTGGCTTGCGCACCCGAATGAGGTTGGACATTCGCATGCTCGGCGCCGAACAAGGTGCAGGCGCGCTGACGGGCAATCTCCTCCACCACGTCTACCTCTCCGCAACCGCCATAATAGCGCTTGCCGGGATAGCCTTCGGCGTATTTGTTGGTCAGCACTGTACCCATGGCAGCCATCACGGCGGGAGACACGATATTCTCCGATGCGATCAGTTCCAGATTCCGGCGCTGACGGGAAAGCTCCTTTTCCATGGCAGCTCCAACCTGCGGGTCGGCATTCTTGACAAAGCCAATGGTATCCATCAATTCGGCGTACATGCACATATCCCCTTTATACACAAATAATCGACGATATAGAGGTATCATACCACCATCTCCCATAGAGATGCAAGTCCTTTTCTCACATATACGGCCGCTTCTCTCACACTTTCGGCCGATTTTTATCGAGACAACGCCGGACCGGAAGCCAAAGCCTTACCTTATCCACAAACCGCATCGCGCGGGCCGGACTGGTAGAGGGCAGCGTCGTTCTTTTTATGTCTGAAAAGGGGTCTGGCTTTACAAGCCTGTCGTAAAAAACCGCCGCATTGACGGAATTGAAAAACAGGTGCTGAATTTGAGGATGGCCGGCGGCAAAAGTGGTAAAATCATTTGCCTTTGGGTTATGGATATCCGCATCGGCGCTGCCCGGCCGTTCACAGCCGGCAAGAACATCCCATAGGGCGATTTTCCTTTCTATCAGGAAACGGCAGCGTTTGACATAATCCTCCTCATAGGGTTCATCCCATAGAGCGTATAAAATCGGCCAAAAGGCGTTCCGGCCGTTGCCATAATATTGCTGTTTTTGAAGCGATATCGCAGAAGGCATGGTTCCAAGAATGAGCACCCTGGCGTCGGGCGCGGCGATGGGTGGAAATCCGGTGAGCATGTCCATCTCTTCTTTCCTGCGCATTGGCTGTTGATTCGCGCGGCTAAATACGGTCTTGCCCGTCAAAACGGATCACAGGGTCTGTGGGGCTGGCCGCATACTCAGTATATCCGATTGACAGGGATCTGTCATCGTGCTACACTGAAATTCGACCGATCTCGCACGAATTCCGGCCTGTGCCGTCGGAAAATAGAAATAAAGTCGATCGTTCTCCGCAAGAAAGGAATGGACCTATATGACCAAAAAAGCCGTGGCATTGGCAGCCATTCAAGCGCTGCGCGAGCGTTATCCTGACGCCGTCTGCTCCCTTACCTATACCGATCCCCTGCAGCTCCTCATCGCCACCCGTCTTTCCGCCCAATGCACTGACGCCAGGGTCAATTTGGTGACGCCGGCCTTATTTAAACGCTATCCGACTCTGGATGCTTTCGCGGATGCCTCTCCCGATGAGGTGGGAGAATATATCCGCTCCTGCGGCCTGTATAAAACCAAGGCCCGGGACATCGTGGCCATGGCCGGGATGCTGCGGGACGTATACCATGGAGAAATGCCCCAAACGGTGGAAGAACTGATCAAGCTGCCGGGTGTAGGGCGAAAGACGGCCAACCTGGTATGCGGCGATATCTTCCATGTTCCCGGCGTCGTGGTGGCGGATACCCACTGCATCCGTATTGCCAACCGGCTTGGTCTCTGCGACACCAAAGATCCATATAAGGTGGAATTGCAGCTGAAAAAGCTGCTGCCTCCCGAAGAAAGCAACAGCTTTTGCCACCGGCTCGTTCTGTTTGGCCGGGATATTTGTTCCGCCCGATCCCCCCGATGCGGCGACTGTCCGTTGCAGGGAATCTGCCCGTCAAGACTTTAAAGTAGACGAAAGCGGAAAAAAACGGCCGGTTTCGAGCCGGCGGTAAAACAAACGGTAGAGCGGCATGGCGGTGGCACTCAGAAATCCCCACAAAACCGTATACAGCAGGCAGACTTGGCCGTTTAAGTTGAACGGCATGTTGCTGTAGTCCCAGACATTCAACTTCAGGCGCAGATTGAACAGGCAGCCACTGATATATTCCACCGCCGTCACCGCTAAAGAACAGAGCACGCATTTGCGGGCCACGGTCCATTTCTGAAAATGAGAGCCGATTTTTCCGATCAGGTGGAAACAGGTTCCCCCGACGATAAACATGGACCAGTGCGTATAGCCTCTCCAGAAAATTTCAATTAGGTTATAAACTCCGCCGCCGATACAGAACAGACCGATCCCGCATTTGGTTCCGGTCACGAGTCGTTTAACGCTCATGAAAACTAGCTCCTCCATATTTCCGGGTTTGTTTTCAGTATGTCCCTGGAAATATGAGAGGATACCATGAAAAAGGTGGAACGCCAATCTGTAAAGACGTTTATCTTTACAGATTGGCGTTCCACTCAAATTGGATAAACAGGCGTCTTCAAGAGCGACTCCCTGTTTTATTTTCCAAAAACTTCTTTCGCATACCGTACCGTCGCCATAGCGTCGGGGGAATAGCAATCCGCACCGATCTGATCCGCGTATTCCTGAGTGAGCACCGCGCCGCCCACCACCACCTTGCAGGAAAGGCCCGACTGACGCAACAGCCGAATCGTCTCGGCCATACTGGATACGGTGGTGGTCATCAAGGCGCTCAGCCCTACCAAAGGAATTTGCTGTTCCCGGACGGTATCGACGATGAGAGCGGGATCCACATCTTTCCCCAGATCCACCACTTCATAACCGTAATTTTCCAGCAGTGCGCGGACAATATTTTTTCCAATATCGTGAATATCCCCCTTCACGGTTGCGAGCAAAACGCGGCCTTTTTTTTCAGTGGTCTGTCCCGAAGCCTCCATCCGAGCACGCAGTGCTTCAAATGCAGCCCCCGCCGCCTCCGCGCTCATGAGAAGCTGAGGTAAAAAAAGGGTCCCCTGTTCATAGCCCCGCCCGACCTCGTCCAAAGCCGGCACCAACTCGCCGTCGATCACCGTAAGGGGCTCCCGCGTCTCCGCCAGCTGCTTTGCTGATGTAAAGGCCTGTTCCTTTAGCCCTTTAACAATTGCCTCGTGGAGACCAAGTGCCTGTTGTCCGGTCAGGGCAGGGGAAGCGGCGGCCGGGGTCTCGGCACAGCCCGCAATATAGGCTGCGCACTGTTCGTCCTGCCCGGCAAGTACCCGATAAGCGAGATAAGCCCTTTTCATACCGGAGGAGCAGGGATTGAGGATAGCGGCATCCAACCCATTTTGCAGCGCTAAGGTATAAAACGCGGTGTTGACAGTCTCCCGCTGTGGCAAGCCAAACGAGACATTCGACACCCCCAAAACGGTATGGACACCGAGTTTTTCCCGCACCATCCGGAGTGCGTCGAGCGTCACCTTCGCCGCGTCCGGATCCGCGCTGACCGCCATGGTCAGAACATCGACCAATATATCTTTTTTGTCGATACCGTATGCCGCTGCGGTCTCCACGATATGGCGAGCCACCTCCAATCGCCCCTCCGCCGTCGCTGGGATGCCGTTCTCGTCCAGCGTCAGCGCCACTACGACACCTCCGTATTTCCGGACGAGAGGAAACACCGCTTCCATCGACGCCTTTTTGCCGTTTACGGAATTGACCAAAGGCTTGCCGTTATATATCCGCATCGCCGCCTCTAAAGTTCCGCTATCGGCTGTGTCGATCTGTAATGGCAGATCGAGTATGGCCTGCAGTTCTCTAACCGTTTGGGTCATCCAGGCGGTTTCATCGATTTCGGGCAACCCGACATTGACATCCAGAATATGCGCACCGGCTTCCTGCTGAGCAATCCCCTCCCGCAGCACATATTCGATATTGCCTTCCCGCAGTGCCTGCTTGAATCTGGATTTGCCGGTCGGGTTGATCCGTTCTCCGATGATAACCGGGCCGTCGATTGTAACCGCCCGGCCATAGGAGGAAACCACGGTGCGGTTTTTCGGCTGGATGGGCTGCGGCCGGATTCCAGAGCAATGCCTGGACACCGCCGCAATATGATCCGGCGTGGTGCCGCAGCAGCCCCCGATCCCCCAGGCGCCCATCCGAGCGAGTTCTTCCATCGTTCGGGCAAACGCTTCCGGGTCTGTGTCGAATATGGTACATCCGTCCAC
>USDZ01000014.1 GCA_900553525.1 uncultured Oscillospiraceae bacterium | reverse complement strand
CAATGGAGAGGACACCTAACAGAATATAAATAAACAACGCGGTCTTCATGCTCTCTCCCTCCTCACAGCACCTTGGACAGGAACTCTTTTGTTCGGGCGTGCTGCGGATGGCCAAACAACTCGCCGGGGGTTCCCTTTTCGGTGATAATGCCGCCGTCTATGAAGAAAATGGTATTCCCCACCTCCCGGGCAAATCCCATCTCATGCGTAACCACTACCATGGTGGCGTTGTTCTTGGCCAGTTGCTTCATAACTTCCAGCACTTCCCCCACCATCTCGGGATCGAGTGCCGAAGTCGGCTCATCAAATAACAGCACATCCGGATCCATGGCCAAGGCCCGCGCAATGGCCACCCGCTGTTTCTGCCCGCCGGACAAACGGCTCGGATATTCCTGTGCTTTATCCGACAGCCCCACCTTGTTCAGCAGTTCCATCGCCAACTCGTCCGCCTCGTTTTTGGGCATCTTTTTGAGTTTGGTGGGCGCCAAGGTGATATTGCGCATGACGGTCATATGGGGAAAGAGGTTGAATTGCTGGAACACCATGCCCACCTTCTGCCGCAGTTTATCAATCTGCCGCAGATTTTGCATCACGGAGATCCCCTCGATGATAATATCGCCTTTCGTGGGAATCTCCAGAAGATTGATACAGCGCAGAAAAGTGGATTTACCGCCTCCGGACGGGCCGATCACACAGACACATTCGCCCTTGTTCACATGGGCGTCGATCCCTTTCAGGACTTCCAGTTCACCGAAATATTTGTGGAGATTCTGTACGTCAATCACTTCTACGCATCCGCCTTTCCAGAGTATTCAGTCCGGTGGAGAGTACGGTGGTCATCAGGAAATAGATATAGGCAGCGCAAAGCAGAGGTACGATATAATTGTAGGTCACACTACCCACCGACTGAGCGCCTTTAGTCAGATCGGCAATCCCGATATATCCCGCAACCGAGGTTTCCTTAAGCAAGACAATAAATTCGTTTCCAAGGGCCGGCAACACGTTCTTGACAGCTTGAGGAATGACGATATGGATCATCGTCGCACCTCCCGACAGACCGAGAGAACGGCCGGCCTCCGTCTGTCCTTTGTCTACAGCCAAGATACCCGCGCGGATAATCTCTGCAACATAGGCGCTTGAGTTAATACCAAAAGCAATGGAGGCGATTACGACATCGGAAATGCCGTTGAAAAACGGCAGTTTATTAAGAACGCGCAGATAGAGAATAAAATAGATCACCATCAATTGGACGACGGCTGGGGTCCCGCGGATGACCGATATGTATCCGTTGGCAAAACCCGCCACCATTTTGCGGATCCAAACCACCACCGGATTTCCGGTCAGGTTGTCCACATTCTGCAATTTGGCGATTGCCAGCAATAAGCCAAGGATCACGCCGATTACAGCCGCGATCGCCGTCAATTCCAGAGACTTACCAAGCCCACGAAGCAGTTGTTTATACTGATCATCATGGATCAAGGTCACATAGATAGCATTGGCAAAGGAATCCGCCACATTTTCAAACCAGTGTACGACAGCACCCAAGACTGTCCCTCCTCCTATTCCATTCGGGAAAACAGAGAAAAGCCGGCCATAGGGACACAGCCGGCTTTTTCCATTTCAGTCGTTATTTGCTCGGGATGTATTTCTCGACAATCTGATCGAAGGTGCCGTTCTCTTTCAGTTCTTTGAGAGCCTGATTGATCGCTTCGAGAAGTTCCTTGTTTCCCTTTTTTACAGCCAAGGCGTACTCTTCTTCGTCAAACAGATTCTCAAGCAGTTTGAGGCTGTCGCCATGCTGGTCTTTATAGGCCATCGCCGGGTTTTGGTCGATAATCACCGCATCGATCTGCCCGCTGACCAGTGCTTCAACCGCCAGCGAACCATTGTTGTATTGGGTAATGTTTGCTGCGTCGGTTACTTCCGCTGCCTTATCTTTACCGGTGGTGCCGGTCTGAACGCCGATCTTCTTGCCTTTGAGATCCTCTAGCGTTGCGATGGTGCTGTCCGCCTTCAGAATAACCGTCTGAGTGGCGTTGAAATAGGTATCGGAGAAATCACAGGTCGCTTCTCTCGTCGGATCGATGGTAAAGCCGGCCGCGATCACATCAATTCTCCCAAAAGACTGCGTCAGCGATTCGAAAGCCATATCCTCGACTTCGAGTTCAAGACCCATCTTCTCCGCGATAGCACGCATCAAATCCACATCGATCCCCGCGAAGCCGGTGCCTTCCTTGTACTCAAAGGGCGGGAACTCGGCGTTGGTCCCCATGACCAGCGTCCCCTCTTTGACGAGATCCAATTCAACGGTTTCCGTGCTTCCATTCGATTCGGGTGCCAAAGAACCAGCATCCGGATTGCCGCCGCAGGCAGACAAAGACGCTGCCACCAACAACGCAGCCAAAGCGACAGCAACCAATTTTACAAATCTTTTCACACAAATCTCTCCCAACAATTCCAAATCGTTTCTAGATAGGAACGTTCTTATTATATAAGATGATAGCTCGAAAATCAAGAGACAACCACATCTTTCGCTCAAAAGAGGCAAAAGTGGGCAAGAGTGGACTTTTAGTTAGAGCGTTGCAGCTTCATTTTCGAACAGTGAATGGGCTTCCTCCGTCTATTTTCTTTCACCTTACACAAAGATAAGGAGCGTCCATATCAACAACAATGCTCCATTGTAGTCATCCAGCCACCATTGGGAAAATCCGGAATCTCCACCGGCCGGCTTCCCAAGACGATAGAGCGCTCGCTCAATGCTGAAATGCACATCCAGGAGGCCAATACGCCTTTAGTCCTGCTGACCTGCTCACCGTGAAAGAGGCCGCTTCAAGGCAGACGCTCCAGCACCAGGGTCATCATCTCTCTCGCCATGACCAGTTTCTCATCCTCTTCGCCGGAAAATCCGACCACGGCACCCAACATATAAGGAGCTTGATACACCACCAACGTCGACGACTCCCCGCTCCAATAACCGGATTCTCCCAGATTCGGCGCTTCTGTGAGATCAGCATAACCACGAATCATGCTTTCAAAGTCTGCCTGACTCGCGTCTTCGATCATAACATCGATATACTGCCCGTCTTCAGCGGCAAACCGGATCATGGGGGCATCTTCATAATACACTTCCGGACCCGTAACGGCCATCCCCAGTGTTTCCGATACGTCTTCCGCCGTCAACAACGTCTCCAAATCCAAACTGACAAAAGTCGGATCCGTAATTTCGGGCAGGGTTTCCTCCACGCTCGAAGCGGGTTCGACCGGTTCGCCCTGACAAGCGACCAGCATCAGCAGGATCATGAAAGAAATGAGCGACAAACAAAAGCGTTTCATTCAGGTACACTCCTTCATTCGGTGGGCGGCAGGTGTAGTTCAAATATCCGGCTTCCATCGGTGGCGGTTCAAATCGACACAGCCATTGTCCCGAAAAGAGATCCCCTCCTGTTCCAGCAACAAGCGCTGTTCCTTCCATCCCGGAACAAGACCTCCTTGTCCATTAACCACTCGATGGCAGGGCAGAAGCCGACCGCAAGGCGCCAAACGCATCGCACGCCCAACCTGTCTGGCCCACTGAGGCGCATGCAACATCCAGGCGAGCTGGCCGTATGTAGCGACAAAACTCGACGGGATCCGCGCCACAAGACAGTAAACAGCCTCATAAAAGGCCGCCATCTCCTCAGACATCACGATCCGCCAAATCTTCATAGGTCTCAGCCCGGACAACCACACGGGCCCTTCCATCCCTCGTCATCACAACGGCAGGCCGGGGCAAACGGTTGTAATTGGAAGACATAGAGAGGTTATAGGCACCGGTTGCCAACACCGCGAGGATATCACCGGGCTCACAAGCCTGCAAAGGCGCATTTTCCTGAATCAGATCGCCGCTTTCACAACAGCGTCCCGCAATCGTCACAGTCCGGTCGGCATTCTCGCCAGCCCGGTTGGCTATTAAAGCGGTATAGGGAGACTGATACAGTATGTAACGGGGATTATCCGGCATCCCACCGTCCACGCTTACATAGGTGCGCACTCCCGGGATCTCTTTGACATGTCCGACGGTGTAAAGCGTGATTCCAGCGTCGGCGACAACCGAGCGGCCCGGTTCGATGACCAGATAAGGGCACGGAAAATGCAGGGCCTCCGTCTTTTTCAAAACCGCTTCGGTCAGTACACGTACCATATCTCCGCAAGCCTTAGGATGATCGCTTTCCATATACTTAGCTCCGAACCCGCCTCCAAGATTGAGTTCTCCGACCACGGTTCCGGTCTCTTTACGGACGCAATCCATAAAATCCAGCATGACTTCGGCCGCATGGACAAAAGGCATGTCATCAAAGATCTGGGAACCGATGTGGCAGTGAAAGCCCTTAAGCGCAATCGCGTCGAGGCCCACCGCATCCACAGCGCCCTGTAAAGCTTCTCCACTTTCCAATGTGAAGCCAAACTTGGAATCGATCTGTCCCGTGCGGATAAAACTATGGGTATGGGCCTCTACCCCCGGCGTGATCCGCAGATACACCGATGCGGTCTTCCCCATCCCCTTAGCGATGGCAGAAAGGCGACGCAGTTCGGTAGAGTTATCCACCACAATACGGCCTACTCCGACTTCCATGGCCATGCGAAGTTCCGCATCGGATTTATTATTGCCGTGAAAATACAGCCGCTCTGCCGGAAAACCCGCTTGTATTGCCGTATAGAGTTCGCCGCCCGATACCACATCGGCTCCGCATCCCTCCTCGTTGACGATCCGATACAGTTCTTTAAAACAGCATGCTTTGCTTGCATACGCGACACGGCCCCCGGCCGCATAAGCGTCCATCGCGCCTTTGAATTCCCGCAGAGCTTCGCGAATAGCCTGCTCATCCATGACATATAGCGGCGTACCAAAGGTCTCCGCCAGGGAAACCGTGTCGCAACCGCCAATGGTCAGATGTCCACGGGCATTGATGTCCAGACAGTCCGAAACAAACATGGGCTTCATCCTTTCTTTGAAACGACCGAACTCCGACTTCCGTAACTTGTCGACATCCGTTTTTAGGCGGTCACGTCTGCGAGTATTGTACGCAGTTCTTCAGCCCCTTCTCCCGTCACAGAAGAAAAGGGAATCCACTTTATACCATCATATGCCGCCCATTCCTTTTCAAAAGCGGCTAAGCGCGCCGCCCGCTCGGTTTTGTTTAGCTTATCCGCTTTGGTCAGCGCGATTAGAAAGGGGATTTCCTCCTGCACGAAAAAATCAAGCATCGCCCGGTCGTCCGCGGAAGGAGCATGCCGGATATCAATCAATTGAACCACCAGCCGCAAATCCCGGTCGTCTTCAAAATACCGCCGGATGACGGCGCTCCATTTTTTCTTCTCTCTTTCCGAAACCCTGGCATAGCCATATCCCGGTAGATCGACAAGCCGGAGAGTATCCAGACGATAAAAGTTGATAGTCGCGGTTTTTCCGGGCGTCGCGCTGGTGCGGGCCAACGACTTCCGGGACAATAGACGGTTGATCAGAGAAGACTTTCCTACGTTGGACCGCCCAGAAAAAACCACTTCCGGCAGGGTGGAAGGAAACAACTGACTACCGTCTGCCACCGACGTTTCAAAAACTGCGGTTTCCAGTTTCATCCGGCGTCTCTCCTTTTTCCGCTCACTGGGTTCTGCATACCGCCGGGGCCTCCCCAAGCGGCGAAGATATTACCGGCGGATGTGGGCCGTTTTCGGCCGGAAGCCCCGTATCCGGTGAAGAAACAAGCGCCGTCCGCAGGACGGTATCGAGATGATCTGCCGAAACAAAGTGGATTTTATCCCGTACAATCTCATCGATTTCAGCCAGATCCGGCTCGTTATCCGCAGGGATAACCACCGTTTTCATATGATGGGTGTAAGCGGCCATGGTCTTTTCCTTCAGCCCGCCGATAGGGAGAACCCGGCCCCGCAGGGAAATTTCGCCTGTCATGGCTACATCTCCTCGAACCGGGATATTCGTTAAAGCGGAAATCATGGCCGTGGCCATCGTCACACCGGCGGAGGGGCCGTCTTTCGGCACCGCTCCCTCCGGCACATGAATATGGATATCCTTGGTCTTATAGAAATCCCTTTCGATATGCCATTCCGACGCTCTGGATCGCACATAGCTGATTGCCGTGCGTGCCGATTCCTTCATCACATCGCCCAGAGAGCCGGTCAGCTCAATTTTGCCGTTTCCGTCCAGAATCGCCACTTCCACCGGCATGGTCTCCCCGCCGACAGCCGTCCAGGCCAGCCCGTTGACAACGCCCACTTCGTCCCGGCGCTCTAAAACGTCTTCTTTGAAGCGACGGGGTCCCAGGTAATCCTTCAGAGTCTCCGGGGAGACAGTCACGCTTTTCGCCTCACCCGAAACCAGAATTTTGGCCGCCTTCCGGCAAATCTTTCCAATACAGCGTTCCAGGCTTCGTACTCCGGCCTCCCGGGTATACCCTTCGATGATCAAACGAAGCGTATCGTCCGGTATCCGTACCTGCCGCAGAGTCAGACCGTTCTGCCTCACCTGCTTTTTGAGCAGATGTTCTTTCGCAATATGGAACTTTTCATCCGATGTATAACTCGACAGCGGGATTACATCCATCCGGTCGTATAGCGGGGCGGGGATAGCGCTCGCGTCGTTCGCCGTGGTGATGAACAGGACATCGGACAGGTCGAAGGGTACCTCCAGATAATGATCGACAAAGGAGGCGTTCTGCTCCGTATCCAGCACCTCAAGCATGGCTGAGGAAGGATCGCCCCGAAAATCATGCCCCATTTTGTCGATTTCGTCCAGCAGGATCAGCGGATTATTGGTTCCCGCCTGCTTGACAGCGTTCATAATCCGTCCTGGCATCGCACCGATATAGGTTTTGCGATGCCCCCGAATATCGGCCTCGTCCCGAACGCCTCCAAGCGATACCCGGACGTATTTTCTGCCCATCGCTGAGGCGATGGATTTGGCAATCGAAGTTTTGCCAACTCCGGGAGGGCCCACCAGACAAACCACTTGTCCTTTGGCACCGGCCGTTAAACGGCGGACTGCCAGAATTTCTAAAATCCGCTCTTTAACCTTTTGGAGGCCGTAATGGTCCCTGTTGAGCACCTTTTCTGCCGCCGCTAAGTCCAGATTGTCCTTGGACTTTGTCTTCCAAGGAAGAGAAAGACAGGTATCCAGATAATTGCGCACTACCGTCGCTTCATGAGAACCAGCCGGCATCTTGGCAAGCTTGTCGCATTCCTTCAACAGCTTATCCTCGACGTCCTGGATGAGGGACAAAGCCTTGATCTTCTTACGCAGTTCATCTGCCTCTTCAAGAGGGTTGTCCCCTTCGCCGAGCTCGGCCGCGATGGCGCGCATCTGTTCACGCAGATAATATTCCCGCTGATTGCGGTCAATAGACTCATGCACCTGTTCCTGGATATCCTGTTCGAGTTCGAGGATATCGGTTTCCCGCGCAAGCAGAGTGAGCAACAGCCTTACCCGTTTTTCAACCGAAATACAACTGAGTATCTGCTGCTTTTCCTCCGCCGGCATTGGAGTATTGGTCGCAATGAAATCCGCCAGATAGCCCAGATCGCTGGCGGATGCGATTCCATTGGCCACGTCGGAGGGGACCTTTCCGGCATACTCTGCATACTGTTCAAAATATGTACGGCATTCCCGCAACAGCGCCTGCTCCTGTACAGGATCGGCCACCGGACGTTCCAAACACTCATGTACCCGGACAAAATGAAAAGGCTCCTCCCCCAGAAACTCCCGAATCCTGGCTCGATAGACGCCCTCAACCATCACTCTCAGCGTATCGCCGGGCATCTTCAGCACCTGTCTCACCTTAGCCACCACGCCGATATGATAAAGGTGCTCCGGTTTCGGATCATCTACGGCAATGTCGGTCTGGGCGACAAGGAAGATGGTCTGTTCTTCCGCCATCGCCTCATTGAGGGCCAGAATGGATTTTTTTCGTCCCACGTCAAAATGCAGCAGCATGCCCGGAAACACCACCAGCCCGCGCAGGGCGAGCAGAGGCAGTTCGGTCACACGAGCTACTCGTTTTTTAATTCCCATAGTCAACACCTTCTTTATTTAGGACCACGGCCGTTTTTCAGGACATGGAAAGCAAAAGAGTCAGACACCGGTCGCGGTGCGTCCGGTAACTGACCTTTTGTTAATGTCCCGGCCGCCGCTCAGGCGGTGACTTTTCGCCGCGGAGTGCGTTTTACCGGTGTCTTGAGCCGATTCGGCTTTTTCTCCGGGTTTTTGATAATTTCCGGCTGCGCTTGTTTGAGAACGCAGTCTCGGTTGACGATGACTTTTTCGATTGTATGATCGGAGGGCACCTCAAACATCAAATTGGTCAGTAAATCCTCCATCACGGACCTGAGTCCGCGAGCGCCTGTATTACGCTTCAAGGTTTCCTCCGCCACAGCGCGCAGGGCATCGGGAGTGATTTCGAGCTTAACATCATCCAGAGTGAACAGTTGGGTGTACTGCTTCAGAATCGCATTTTTCGGTTCACTGAGAATTTTGACCAGGGCATCGACGTCCAGCGGTTGTAATGTCGTTATGACCGGCATACGGCCAACCAACTCGGGAATCAAGCCATACTTGATCAAATCCTGCGGAACGAGCTGTTCATAAAGCTTGCCCTGCTCCAGCTCCTTTTTGGACTTGACCTCGTTTCCAAAGCCCATAGCTCCGGAGGCCACCCGCTTTTCCACGATTTTTTCGATGCCATCGAAAGCGCCGCCCAGAATAAACAGAATATTGGTTGTGTCGATTTGAATAAATTCCTGCTGCGGATGCTTGCGCCCTCCATTTGGCGGAACGTTGGAAACCGTTCCCTCCAATATCTTCAGCAGCGCCTGCTGTACGCCCTCTCCACTGACATCGCGCGTTATGGATGGATTTTCGCTGCGGCGAGCGATCTTGTCAATTTCATCGACATAGATGATGCCGCGCTCAGCCTTCTCAATATTGCCGTCCGCCGCCTGAATCAGACGGAGCAGGATGTTTTCCACATCCTCGCCCACATACCCCGCTTCTGTCAACGTAGTGGCGTCCGCGATAGCAAAAGGAACATTGAGCAATTTGGCAAGGGTCTGTGCCAGCGCTGTTTTCCCCACACCGGTAGGGCCGAGAAGCAGCACATTGCTTTTACCCAGTTCCACATCGGAGGAAGAACCGAAATAAATCCTCTTATAGTGGTTGTAAACTGCAACGGATAAGGCCACCTTGGCCTTATCCTGACCAATCACATACTCATCCAGGCCCTGTTTGATTTCCTTAGGGGTCGGCAGTTTGGCCGGAACATCATCGTCCGAACGGCGGCGCGAAAAATGCCCCCCTTCTTCTAGGATCGACTCGCACAACTCCACGCATTCGTTGCAGATATATACACCCGGACCCGCGATCAGACGCTGAACTTCATCCTGCATCTTACCGCAGAAAGAACAACTAAATGTCCGGCCCTCTTCATTTTTCGGCATCTTGCCGCCCCCTTTCACCGGTTATCCCCTTGACCATCAGCGTTTGTCCACAACCTTATCCGCCAGGCCGTATTTGACCGCTTCTTCTGCAGTCATCCAGTTATCGCGGTCGGTGTCCCGTTCGATGACCTCAATCGGTTGCCCAGTCATATCGGCCAGCAAGCGATTCATGCGATTACGGATAAACAGGATGTGATCCGCCTGAATCTTAATGTCGCTGGCCTGTCCCTTCGTGCCGCCAAGAGGCTGGTGGATCATGATTTCGCTGTTCGGAAGAACTAGGCGTTTTCCCTTAGCACCTGCAGCGAATAGGAAGGAGCCCATACTCGCCGCCATACCGATGCAGATGGTCGAAACGTCGCATTTGATGAAATTCATGGTATCGTAGATCGCCATACCGGCGGAGATGGAGCCGCCGGGGCTGTTGATATACAAATGAATATCCTTATCCGGATCCTGCCCTTCCAAATAGATCAGCTGCGCGACGACCAGAGACGCGGTCACATCGTTGACCTCATCAGACAGCATAATAATGCGGTCATTGAGCAGACGGGAAAAAATATCGTAGCTGCGTTCGCCGCGATTGGTCTGTTCAATTACATAAGGAACTAAGCTGCTCATCCTGCATCGACCTTTCTGTATTCTCTCGGCGGTCAAGAAAAAGTATGACCACTCAGCGAGGGTTTAATCCGGGATACCGAAAAAAGTTTCTCAGCCTTCTTCTTTCTCCGTCTTCTTGGCCTTGGATGTTTTGACTGTCTTTTTGGGTTTAGATTCGCCGGCCACTGCGGTCTCTTTGACGAGATCCATCGCTTTGCCGACAGCCAGATCCATCGACAAACTCTTTTCACTGATCAGGGATTTCACCTTTTCAACATCCATCTGATACTGTTCCGCCAACTTGGCAAATTCGGCCTCAATCTCCTCCGGCGTTGGCACGATATTTTCGAGTTCGGCGATCTTTTCGAGAGCCAAGCGGATCTTCACCTGCTTTTCCGCCTGCTCGCGGAAACTCTTCCGGAACGCATCGCGGTCCATACCCGTATATTGGAGATACATGTCGAGATTCAGTCCCTGCGACTGGAGACGGTAATCGAAATCCCGCACGCTTTCGTCCACCCGATGCTCGTACATTGCCTCGGGGACTTCCGCCTTGAATCCCGCGACAAGCTGCTCGAGCAGTTCGCTTTCAAAGGCATCTTCGGCCTCGTGTTCGCGGCGATGCTCCAAATTCTTGCGCAGATCGGCCTTCAGATCGTCCAAAGTATCGAACTCGCTGCAGTCTTTGGCAAAATCGTCATTCAGTTCAGGCAGTTCCTTAACCTTGATCTCATGCATTTTGCAATGGAAAACAGCCGGCTTTCCAGCCAATTCCGCCGCATGATAATCCTCGGGGAACGTCACCTCAACGTCGCACTCTTCGTCGGCCTTTTTCCCCACGAGCTGCTCTTCAAATCCCGGAATAAATTGGCCGGATCCGAGGGTCAACGTATAATTCTCCGCTTTTCCTCCCTCAAAAGGCTCTCCGTCCACCCGTCCGTCGAAATCAAAAGTCACGGTGTCGCCCATTTCGGCCGCACGATCCTCGGCTGCCACCAGACGAGACTGACGGTCTTGAAGCTTTTTCAGCTCCTCTTCCACATCGGCGTCGGAGATCTCCACCGCCTTTTTCTCAGCCTTTAGTCCTTTGTATGCCGTCAGTTCCACCTCGGGCTTAACGGTAACGACAGCCTTGAAATGCAGTCCCTCTGGTCCGACGGATACCACGTCAAAGTCAATCTTGTCTTCTACATATTCGAAGCCCGATTCCTGGATGGCTTCATCCAGCGCGGCGGGATAAACCTCATTGACCGCATCCTCGTAAAACACACCGGAACCATACAGTTTTTCCACAAGATGGCGGGGCGCCTTGCCTTTGCGGAATCCGGGTATATTCATCTTCCGGACGTTCTTTTTATACGCGTTGTTTACCGCGCTTTCAAAGCGGCCGGCATCCACCTCAATATCCAGTTCCACCCGGTTGGTATCGACCTTGTTGGCATTTTTCAGACTCATATTTGACATCCTCCTACTCACTCTTGCGGCAATGGATAACAGTATAGCATAAACCGGCGGCAAACGCCAGACCATTTCATAAATAAATCGAAAATTTTACTGGACGAGAAGCGGACAAAAAGCCAAGGCATCACAGGAGATGAGTTTCATCCGGATCCCCTCTCTTTCTCCTTGAAAAGCATGACGGATTCCGGGACCGTGCAGATGACCGTAATAGCAGCGACGGATCCCTTCCTCCCGCAGCACGGAAAAAATCTCCTCGCAAGCTTGCCCTCCGCAGACCGGCGGATAATGGAGAAAAGCCACCGGTTCAAGGCCGGTCCTTTTAGCGGCCTGGATTGATGTGCGCAGCCGCCCAGCTTCCCGCAACAGTACTTTGTTGTCTGCAGTGTTCTCGGCGTCGAAAAACCATCCGCGAGTCCCGCACACCGCCACATTGTCCACCGTATAAGCGTCGTTGTGGAGGATATGAAGGGTGGAGAGGCCCTGCTCGCGCAGAAAATCATCCATTTTTTTTCGTGTGGTCCACCAATAATCATGATTGCCTTTGAGAAGGATTTTCCGTCCGGGCAGGCGGTCGATAAAAGCAAAATCCGCTGCCGCTTCCCGCAGATCCATTCCCCAGGAAATATCTCCGGCTATCACGACCGTATCCTCCGGCTCAACCAGGGACCGCCAATTTTTCTCCAGCCGGACGGTATAATCCGACCACCCCGGAAAAACATCCATCGGTTTCGAAGTGTTAAAAGACAGGTGAGGATCTGCAATAGCGAACAGCGACATGGGTATACTCCATTCCTGCGTTATCGGATGCCCAGCATGTCCAGCACAACGGAGGGCATCTCTTCCCGGCTGCACACGACGGCAAAACGGGCCGCCTTGTCGCGCAGCCCCGCAAGGGGCGGCGGCACAGGAGAACCAGTCAGCTTGTGCAGCGCCTCAACTTTGTCGAACTCGTCCATCCCCGCCGCCTCCTGCCCCAGCGCAGCGAGTACACTCGCAGAGAATTTGTACGGATTAGCGGTGGACGCAATCACCGTCGGAACGGTATCCCCCGTTCGGCGGCGATAAGCGCTGTACACATTTATTCCGACAGCGGTATGGGTGTCGCAGAGATACCCATGAACCTTGTAAGTATCCGCGATCGCCGTTGCTGTACCGGCATCGTCGCACCAGCCGGCATCGAACAGCTCGGACAGTTTCTCCCTCACACTGGACGGAACCGTATAAACGCCCCGGGTTGCGAGTTGATCCATCAGGTTTTGGATAACCGCATCGTCCCGGCCGGAAAGATGGTAGAGCAGCCGTTCCAGATTGCTGGAGATCAGAATGTCCATCGAAGGCGAAGAGGTCGAATAAAAAGGACGGTTGCGGTCGTATGTACCGGTCGCGATAAAGTCGGTCAGCACGCGGTTACGGTTGGACGCACAAATCAGCTTAGCAACGGGTAGCCCCATTTCCTTCGCGTAATAGGCCGCCAAAATATTGCCGAAATTGCCCGTCGGTACAACAATATTGAACCGGTCTCCCATCTGGAGCTTTCCGGCCGCCAACAGGTCACAGTAGGCGGAGAAATAATACACGATCTGAGGAACCAGACGGCCCCAGTTGATAGAGTTGGCGGAGGAGAACTGCATGCCGTGGTCTCTCAGCTCCTCTCGGACCGACTCATCGGTGAAGATCGCCTTCACCCCCGACTGTGCGTCGTCAAAATTACCCCGTATCGCACAGACCCCCACGTTTTGTCCCTCTTGCGTGGTCATCTGCAGTTTCTGCATCGGGCTGACGCCATCCTCTGGATAGAACACCAGGATGCGGGTGTGAGGCGCATCGCGGAACCCCTCCAGGGCCGCCTTGCCGGTATCGCCGGAAGTAGCCACCAGGATGACGATCTCTCCCCCGCCGATTTTGTGGGAAGACACCCGCATCAGATGGGGCAGGATCTGAAGCGCCATGTCCTTGAAAGCGCAGGTCGGACCATGCCATAGTTCGAGGATATGGACACCTTCTTCCAAAGTATGAACAGGCGCAACGGCCGGAGAACGGAAGGCCCCCGACGCATAGGCCGCCCGCGCGCACGCCGCCGTTTCCTCTTTCGTAAAATCGGTCAGAAAACGGCAGAGGATAGATGCGGCCCGCTCCTCATACGGCATCTTGGTCATGGCGGCGATATCCGCCGCGGTAACGCGCGGAAGAGAGTCCGGTACGAAAAGTCCTCCGTCTCTGGAAATCCCCTGAACAATGGCCTGAGCGGACGATACGGAGACTCGACTGTCCCGTGTGCTGTTATACCTCATGGCTCACAAACCTCCCGGTGCCGGTAGGCACCAACCGCCTTCACGACGGTTTTTCCTTCGGCTACATTGTCCCCATTTTACTCTATATCCGCCTCTTTTGTCAAAGCGCGGAAAAAAAATCGTAGCAATTACTGAAAAACACTTTATCCAGACATGACGCCTCGTAATTTTTGCGGCAAAGATAGTCATACAGCCGTTCCATGACTTGGATTCCACCCCAGTCTGTAGGGAGATCTGTTCCGTCCAGATCGGCCCCGAAGGCCACTGTGTTTTCTCCTCCCAAGGACAAATAATGATCGAGATGGCGCTCAATCGTCTCAAAGGATTGTTCCCCGAGCTGGCCGGCGCAGAAATTGAGACCGACCAACCCTCCGCGTCTGCGGATCTCGTCAAATTGGCTGTCCTTGAGGTTGCGCGGAGATGTACACAAGGCGGCCGAGACCGAGTGAGTAGCCAGAAAAGGCCCCGAGACCGTTTCCGCCACATCCCAAAAACCCGCTTCGTTGAGATGGGAGACATCGGGCAAAATGGAACGCTCTTCCATCCATTTTACCGCCGCTTTTCCAAATGGGGTCAGACCGTCCGGACATCCGGACAGACATCCGTGCCCCAATTCGTTTGTGCCGTTCCACGTCAAGGTAATCAGCTTGACGCCTCGGGCGGCCAGATCGTCCAGGTGTCGAAGATCACCTGCCAGAGCGGCGCCCCCTTCCACGGTGAGAATCCCCGCACACAGACCGGTATCCAGCGTCTCTTTCAGGCCCTTCGGATCTGACACAATCCGCAGCCGGTCGGCATACTGTTCCGCCTGCGCCCGGGCAAAGTCCAAAACCGCACAGCAGTACTCAAAGGCGGCCTCACCTCGTACCTCGTCGGGTATCCACACGGCATAAAGCTGCGCCCAGGCTCCCAGTTTCCCGCCCCGTATCAAATCCACATGTCCTTGGTTTTCGAGGAGCGTCTCTTGTCTCCGATAGCATTCCGTCAGCGTGTCACAATGCAGATCAAACAGCTTCATCGGGTTTCCTCCTTCAAAACGCGCCGCCAAGTCCCCCGCTTTCAAATGCGCCCATCAGATGATCAAGCTGTACGGCATGCAGAGGATCGTCCGCAGCGGTAACGATCTCGATCACATCAAACCGAGGTTGTAACGAGCTTGGATGCTGCGTCAGATAAAGAGAAGCGGTCTGAAGAAGACGCTTCTGTTTCAAAAGCGTAACCGCCTCTCTGGGAGCGAAAAGCGCACCCTCGCGACGCGCCTTAACCTCCACGAAGGCAATATACGTATCATCCGACGCGATTATGTCGATCTCGCCAAAACGACAGCGATAATTGGATGCCAGCAAGATATACCCTTTGTCACGCAGAAAACGGGCGGCCAGGATTTCTCCCGCCGCCCCCTTCGAAACCATCGCCATCTGACTCTCTCCCCGTTCAGCCGATCTTCTTTAGAAAACTGAGCCGATGGACAGGCGACGGCCCATATGTTCGAATCCGTTCCATGTGCAGTGCCGTGCCATATCCCTTATGTTTGGCAAAGGCGTATTCGGGATACCGCCGGTCCAGTTCGGTCATCAAGCGGTCCCGGCTGACCTTGGCCAGAATAGAAGCGGCCGCGATGCTGGCAGACAAGGCATCTCCCTTTACGACTGTTCGGATCATCCCTGCCAATCCAGGCGGCCTCCGGTTTCCATCGACTAAAATGAGATCGGGGAGGAAGGTAAGTCCCTCCACTGCACGCTGCATCGCCCGATAAGTAGCCTGCAGGATATTGATCTCCTCGATCTCCTCCACCGACGCGCTTGCCACACACCAAGCGGATGCTGACGCAAGGATACGGTCGTACAGAAGCTCCCGCTTTTTTTCCGACAGCTTCTTGGAATCGTCCAGGCCCTCGGGAATCCGATCGGGTGACAGGATCACCGCCGCCGCATATACAGGGCCGGCCAGAGGACCGCGGCCAGCCTCGTCCACACCACAGAGAAACCGAACTCCCTCTCCGTCCCGGATCGCCTGATCGTATTCCACATTGGTCAAGCCCGCCGCCTCCTCAAAAGTCATTCTACAAAGCGCCGATCTGGTCAAAGGGGAAAATACGGTATATGGCCTTCCCCATGATGTCGTCGACATCAATCAGACCAATAGCGCGGCTGTCCAGCGAAGCGACACGATTATCCCCCAAAACAAATACCTTTCCCTCAGGGATTGTAATGGTTTTACCTTTCATCCCCTCTGGATAAGTCGGCACATGGATATACGGCTCGTCCAGGATTTCACCGTTGAGTTTGACCCGATGGACCTCTTCGTCAATCTCTATGGTGTCGCCGGCAACTCCGATGATCCGCTTGATCAAGGGATCTTGGGTATACCGGTTGATCACGACAATGTCGCCCCGTTGCGGCGTATAAGGAAGAGCAGACAAAATCAAGCGGTCGTGATCCATCAAGGTCGTCTGCATGGACTTGCCGTCCACCCCTACGATCCGAAGGAGAAAGGTAAAAACCAATACCACGACAATTAGGGAAAATACCGCCGCTCCAATCCATTCGTAAAAGGAGGCGACAGCGTCCGCTTTGTCTTCCTTACCGTCTGCGGTTCCCTTCGGTGCCCGTTTCATCTCCGGCTCCATCGACTGCATCCCATTTCCCCGCCTTTCCTCTTAGGATTCGACAAGCCATTTGAACGGCCAAAGCCGTAAAACAGCGTGACCTAAAATATTTTCAACCGGTACCGGACCTATGTCCTCCCAGCGGCTGTCATGGGAATCGTCTCGATGATCCCCCATGACAAAAACCGTTCCCTGCGGAACCACGACCGCTCCGGACATGTCAAAGGCCGGGGTTGGATAATCCACATAAGGCTCTTCGAGAAGTTTTCCATTGAGGATCACCTGATGCCGTTCCTCATCAATCTCAATCGTGTCGCCGGCGACTCCAATGACCCGCTTAATAAGAGGCTCACTATTGTCACGGCTGATGACCACGATATCCCCTCTCTGCGGTGTATGGGGCAACACCGAAAGGAGCAGCCGATCATGATCCATCAGGGTATTCTGCATGGAATCCCCATCCACCCCCACGATGCGGAAAAGAAAAGTAAAAATCAATACCACAGCGATCAGGGAAGACACCGCCATTCCAACCCACTCATAAAGGGATTCCACACGTCGCGAGCCCGCATTCTCCATTGCCGCGTCCGCAGAGTATTCCTGCATGATTTTCAAGCCCACCTTTACAGCTTATCTTACGGTGGAAGCTCCAGCGTGATCCGGCCGAGCTTACCGCCCCGGAATTCATCAAGCAGCATCGCCGCCGCCCGTTCGGTATCCACTTCTCCCCCCGCGATCCGCATTCCTCTCCGCCGTGCGATTTCTTCGAGCAAGGCATACCCCGTCGCAGGCAGGTCATCGGTCAGACGATACCGTCCGCGCAGGGCGTCTGGAAACTGATCTCTCAGCAAATCAAGCAAAGCACAGGCGAGGCCCTCCCCATCCAGAATCTGGTCCCGGATAGCGCCCGTAAAGGCAAGCCGTCTCGCCACGTTCTGATCCTCAAACTTTGGCCAAAGGACGCCGGGGGTGTCCAGCAACTCCACTCCTCCCCCGGCGCTGAACCAGCGCTGATCCCGGGTAACACCGGGGCGATCCTCTACCTTGGCCTTCCCGCCTTTGGCAAGACGGTTGATGAAGGAGGATTTCCCGCTGTTCGGTATGCCCGCCACTAAAACCCGAATCGGATGTCCCGACATGCCTTTAGCCGTCCATTGCGCGATTTTATCCGCAAGAAGACGGCGTAAAAGCGGAATAAACTGCCCGATTCCTTTTCCACCTTTGCAGTCGGCCGCCATCACGGCCACACCCTGTTTCCGAAACCAATTCATCCATCTGACCGTCGCTGCCTCATCCGCCATATCCTCTTTGTTGAGTACCACCAACCGAGGTTTTCCCGGAGTGAGCGCATCCAACTCAGGATTGCGGCTGCTTAAAGGAATGCGTGCGTCCACCACTTCAGCCACAGCATCAATAAGAGGAAGACAAGCCTGTATACGGCGGCGTGTCTGGGTCATATGTCCTGGAAACCATTGTATATTCTGCATCTCGTCCAAGGCTGATTTCCTCCTCAGAATACGCCGATGCGCTGCAACGGCCATATCCGGAATACCGCCTGTCCGACAATGTCGTTCACCGAAACCAGACCGATATCCTCGGAACGGCTGTCGTGAGAATCGTTTCGATGATCCCCCATCACGAATACATAGCCTTCCGGGACGGTGACAGCCCCTGACATGTCGTAGGCCGGAGTCGGATACCGGACATAAGACTCGTCCAAAAGTTCCCCATTCAACCTGACTTTGTTTTGATCTTCGTCAATCTCGATGGTATCTCCCTGCACACCGATCACGCGTTTGATCAGAGGGTCATCCGCGTAACGGTTGATGACCACAATGTCCCCCCGTTCCGGTGAAGTCAGCACAGGACAGAGAATCAGGCGGTCCCCCTCATACAGCGTATCCATCATGGAACCGCCTTCCACTCCAACCACACGGAACAAAAAAGTGAAGAACACCGTGATACAGGTCAGGGATACTACCAGAACTTCCAGAATATCATAAAGCGTCGCCAAAGCAGAAGTTTCCTTCTCCGGCGGCATCTCGAGGCTGTTCGGCTCCATGAATCGGTTCCTCTTTTCCTTCACGGCATGTGTTGGACAACACTATAGGCGATTGTACCACGCCGGGTCAAAATAATCAACCGCATTCGTTTTCTTTTTCCTGCGTCGGATATTCTGTGATCTTCCTATATTTTTACTCCATTTTGTCGTTATGGAATATTTCTTTTTTATTTTAACCTCAAATAAAAAAGCCTTGACCGATGAAGGCCAAGGCTTTTTTCAATTATGCTTAAGCATGTAGGATGCAGAGCGAAGCGAAGAATCCTACAAAGAACCGC
>USDZ01000013.1 GCA_900553525.1 uncultured Oscillospiraceae bacterium | reverse complement strand
CGGCTGGGTCTACGCTCTCTATGCGCTGCATTGTGTGTATGAAAAAGATGTCAACGCGGTCAACCACGCTCTCATAACCGACAACGCCCTGTTGTCCGCCCTGATGGAAATCGTCATTTATCAGGGGGGTAAACGGCGATCGGCTTAAATCCGCCTTCCGCTTTATCAAGGAAGCGGCCGCTTCTGCTAAGCCAACTACCGCCTTCTTTGACTGACTGAAAAGGGCCTCTGCAAAGTTTTACCTTTGCAGAGGCCCTTTGCTATCCATGTTACATGTTATCACGGGGGCGGCGAGGCCGCTTGTCCCCCAATTTACAGACTGATCGAATAGTTGGGCGCTTCCTTGGTGATGGAAATGTCGTGGGGATGGCTCTCCTTGAGACCCGCGCCGGTGATGCGGACAAACTGGCCTTTTTCCTGGAGCGCCGCCAGGGTGGCGCAGCCGCAGTATCCCATTCCGGCCCGCAGGCCGCCCATGAGCTGGTAGATGGTTTCGGACAGGGCCCCCTTGTAGGGCACCCGGCCCTCGACCCCTTCGGGCACCAGTTTTTTGTTGTCCTCCTGAAAATACCGGTCCTTGCTGCCGTGGGCCATGGCTACTATAGAGCCCATGCCGCGGTACACCTTAAACGAACGGCCCTGATAAATTTCTACATCGCCGGGAGACTCATGACATCCTGCAAACAGCGAGCCTATCATAACCACATCGGCACCAACGGCAAGCGCTTTCACAATGTCGCCGGAATATTTTATACCGCCGTCGGCTATTACCGGTATTCCTTTCTTTGCGGCCACGCACGCTACGTCATATATTGCAGTGACCTGCGGCACGCCGATACCGGCGACCACGCGCGTCGTGCAGATGGAGCCCGGGCCGATGCCCACCTTGATGGCGTCCGCCCCCGCGTCGATCAGGGCGGCGGCGGCCTCAGCAGTGGCGATGTTGCCCGCGATGAGGGACACGTTCGGGAAAGCGGCCTTAACCCGGCGTACAGCGTTGAGAATGTTCCGGCTGTGGCCGTGGGCCGAATCCAACACCAGAGCGTCCGCCTGGGCCTTCACGAGTTCAGCCGCCCGTTCCAGCACGTCCTCCGTCGCGCCGATGGCGGCGGCACAGAGCAGCCGCCCATCCTTGTCCCGGGCGGAATTCGGGTATTTAACCGCTTTTTCAATGTCTTTGATGGTAATAAGCCCTTTGAGCATACCCTGCCCATCCACGATGGGGAGCTTTTCAATCCGGTGCCGCCGCAGGATCTCCTGCGCCTGTTCGAGCGTGGTGCCGACCGGAGCGGTCACCAGGTTTTCCCTGGTCATAACCTCTTCGATCCGCTGAGAGAAGTCGGTCAGGAACCGCATGTCCCGGTTGGTCAGAATGCCGACGAGTTTCCCATCGCGGCAGATGGGCACCCCCGAAATCTTGTATTTGCCCATCAGTTCGTTGGCGTCGGCCACGAGATGGTCGGGTGATAAAAAGAAGGGGTTGACGATGACGCCGTTTTCCGAACGTTTGACCCGGTCGACCTGATCGGCCTGTTCCTCGATGGACATATTCTTGTGGATGACGCCGATGCCGCCTTCTCTGGCGATGGCAATGGCCATGCGGGCCTCGGTGACGGTATCCATCGCCGCGGTCATCAGGGGGGTGTTGAGCGTGATGGTGCTGGTCAGGCGGGTGGCCACCGACACCTCTTTGGGCAGAACGTCCGATTCGGCGGGGATCAGCAGCACATCGTCGAAGGTTAGGCCCTCCTTGAGAAATTTAGAGGCCGCGTCGGTATTCACCATGGGGTTACTCCTCCTTTTTATACATCCAGTATATTATAAAATGATTATTTTTTATTGTAGCACAGAACCCCCCTCTTCTGCAAGGGGAAACCGACATTTTTCGAGCATCCTCAAAAGAAAAGGCACGTAAGTCCGGTCCGCCGCAGCGGACCGGCCCCCGAGCCCCTCCCAATCCAAATCGCGTGAGGGTTTTTCCCGGAATCGAACAAGGCGTCTGTATCCGGAACCTGGCAACAAAACAACGGCGCCGCTTCAAGCGGCGCCGCCTGCCGTAGCGCTCGATTGGTTCGGAGCCGGAACTAACCGGGATCCGCCTCACTGGGCAGTTCCCGGTTGATCGCTTCCATGACAAAACGAACCAGGTTCTCCTTTTGTTTCGTATCCAGCTGGCGGTAGAGCAGAATAAAGACCCGTTCATCTTCCGGGAGGGCGGACAGGGTCCCCTCCGACACCGTGGGCGCTTCCGGGCCGCGGTCCCGGAGCGGAGCCGCGTGGGCCGAGGGCATGTCTATGCCCAGCAGATAATCGGTGCTGACATGGAAAATATTCGCCATCCGGCGGAGTGTGTTGAGATCCGGGTTTGTCTTGTCCGTTTCATAATACGCATAAGTGGAGCGGTCAATATTCAGGCTTTGGGCGATTTCCTTTTGAGTGACGCCCGTCTGCTTTCTCAGCATGCGCAATCGATGGGCAAAAACGGAGCGCTTCATCTTGTTTGCGTGCATACTATCCCCTCGCTTGTAGGTTCAGTATACCATCTGCGGATCAAAATTTCATTACCGCTTTTTGACATGTGATAAATGTTCACAGAAGCTGATGCCTGCACCCCCGTCGCAGCGAATGGAGAATTTTGAGAAAATTGGCCGGGAGACTTGACGAACAGAGAATGGCTTTGCTATAATAGTGCCGTTCATCCGGCGGGGAAACCTCGCTTCAAGGGATGCGCCTACCGGTTATACCGGAATTGGCTTTGGCGACACGGTCGTTTGGGATGCTTCCGTTTCCCGGCCCTGTCCTTCCATGCTGGTGTGGCTCAGTCGGTAGAGCAGCTGATTCGTAATCAGCAGGTCAGCGGTTCAAGTCCGCTCACCAGCTCCACACAGAACGCCCCGGATCCATATGGGTCCGGGGCGTTCGTCCGTGTTCGGGGGGCACGGTGCGGTTGGCCCATGGTTGGCCTTGCGCCGGATCGGCACCCACCTTCTACCGGTCGGGACGGCCAGAGCGCCTTTGTGTATTTGCCCTGGGCCGGATCCCGGATCGTTTCCCGCGTGCCGCAGGGCCGTGACCGTATTCTGGAGAGTGCCGTCATCTCCGGCCACGCTCGATTCTAAGGCGGATAGCCGGGCCGATTATTCACACTCCTTCGGTCGTTGCGCTCCTTGAACGCCCTTGCCGACCGGATAAAAAGAGATTCGGCGGCATCCGGTCCCGAGCGGAAGTTTGGCCGCCATGCACGTTTTATAATCATGGCGCCGTTTATTCACCGGCATGGATTGCCCTTATAAATTCTTCCGGACATTTTGTGGAATATAACTGTAATTTTCCGGTAGCAGAACATCTTTTTCTATGCTATACTGAATGCATATGTGAGAAACGGTCGACATTTTAGATTTTGAGCTCTCATCCGCGAAATCCGTCGAATCTGCCGATGGAACGTCGGATCCGGCGTCATTCCTTCCGCATCCGGCATACCGGGGCGAATCCCGGCATACCATGAATCCGGGGCCTGTCCTTGGTATGGTATCCCGCCGTATTTCCGCTTTTTACCCCCAACCAAGTATGTTATGTGCAAAGGAGAATGCCCTCATGCCTGCCCTCCCCTCCTCCCGCGGCCGTCTGGCTCTGATCGCCGGTTCTCTTGCCGGTTTTGTTCTGCTGTTTGTTTTGGGCACGGTTTTCTCTTCCGGCCCCGCGATTGAGGCGGGAGGCGGTGTTTATACGGCGCGTGTGGAAATCTCCGAATACATGACCAGCAACAGCGCCGCCTATCCAGATGAAAACGGTCTTTTCCACGATTGGGTGGAACTTCACAACACCACCGGCTCCGGTGTGTCCTTGGACGGCTGGGCGCTGTCCGACGGCAACACGACCTGGCTGCTGCCGTCCTATACCCTGGCGGCGGACGAATACCTGGTCGTTTTCTGCGACGGAGACGGCAAAGAACCTCTGCACGCGGCCTTCCGGCTGAAAGCGGCGGGCGGCGAGACCCTCACACTCAAGGACGCCTCGGGCAAAATAGAGGATTCTGCCGTCACCATCCCGTTGCAGACAAACGTCTCGGCGGTTCGGACCGGTTCCGGGTATAGCGAGGCCCCGCACAGCACGCCGGGATATCCCAATACCGAGGAAGGCTATGCCGCTTACCGCGCTACCCGGATCGGGACATCCGATGCCCTGGTTCTTAACGAAATCATGGCTCAAAATACCGTTACCCTGCCGGACGCCGACGGCACCTATCCCGATTATGTCGAGGTGGTCAATCGGTCGGATGCACCGGCCGTCCTCACCGGCTATGGCCTGACCAACGATCCGGAAGAACCGCTGAAATGGCGTTTCCCGGAAATCACCCTGGCCCCGGGAGAAACCGTTCTGGTTTTCGCTTCGGGCAAGGGGCATTCCGCCGATCCGGAAGAACTCCACGCGCCCTTCCGAATCAATCGGTCGAGCGATGTCCTCTATCTGTCTTCTCCGTCGGGCGTGCTGGTCGATCAGGTGGAGATCAACGGCTTGGCGGCCGATGCCGCGCTGCTGCGGGACTCCGACGAAGCTTGGGCGGTGGGGGCTCCCTCCCCGGGACAACCCAATACCGACGAGGGCGCGGCTGCCTACACGGCGGCTCTGGACGCCAAGCGCCCGAGTCCCGTGCGCATCACGGAGGTCATGTCCCGCAACACCAAGTTTGGCGCTGTTGACCGCAGCGACTGGGTGGAACTGCAAAATGTGTCGGATGAGCCGGTGAGCCTGAACGGTCTGTTTTTGTCCAACGATCCGGAACTGCCCGGTTTGTTTCCCCTGCCCGACATCACTCTTCCGGCGGACGGCCGTGTGGTGTTTTATTGCAACGAGGCCGATCTCCCCAACGCCCGGAACCGTCAGACAAACTTCCGTCTCAACGGCGACGGCGCGGTATATTTATACGATGCGGGCGAAAAACTGCTCGACGGCATATGCTACACCGGACTTGCCATGAACGTCAGCCGTGGCCGGATGGAGGGAGAACCGGGGCTTTTCTACTTCTCTACTCCCACCCCTGGCGCGGCCAATTCGGGGGGGCTGCGCCGCCTCTCCTCTCCGCCCGGAACGGCAACCCCGGCGGGGGTGTATGCATCCGGACCTCTGGAAGTCACGCTGCTGGGGGAACATGTGTATTACACTCTCGACGGCTCGGTGCCCACCGCGTCGAGTACACCCTATACCGGTCCTATCCTGCTGGATCAATCCGCCTCCCTGCGGGCGGTTTCGCTGGAACCCGGCGCCGTTCCCAGCGCCTGTTCCACTTTTTCTTATATCATAGGGGAGAATCACACCCTCGATGTGGTCAGCGTCACCTCTGACCCCGACGGCCTGTTCAGTTACGACACCGGCATCCTGGTTCTGGGCAAGGGCTCGAATGTCTATCCCTACAACGGTGCCAACTTCTTTCAGGATTGGGAACGGTACGCCCATGTGGAACTGCTGTCCAAGGGCGGACCGGGCGGGAGTGACCCGGGCTTTTCGGTCGACTGCGGCCTTAAAGTGTTCGGCGGCATGTCCCGGATTTATGAAAAGAAATCCCTGGCGCTCAACTTCCGGGATTGTTACGGGGTATCCTCCCTCGAATACCCGGTGTTTGAAAGTCGGGATTTCGAGGAATACGACAATCTGATCCTTCGCACCTCCGGGCAGGACCGCCTCCTGACCGTGATGAAGGACGCGATGTTCACCAGCGTGCTCGACGACGCCGGGATCGGGTTTGTTCAGGCCTACCGACCGGTCGTGATGTATCTCAACGGTGAATATTACGGCGTGCGGTATCTCCGGGAACGCCTCAACGCGGATTATGTCGCCTCCCACTGTGAGGTGGATGCCGATACCGTGGATCTGCTTCAGGGGAACAAGACCGTCAATGCGGGCAGCGACACGGCCTATCTGGAACTCCTCAATTTTGTCAAAACCCACGATATGGCCGACCCCGGCAACTATCGGTACGTGACCGAGCGGATGAACGTGGAAAGCTATTGCGACTATCTGATCAGCGAGGCCTACTGCGGCAACCAAGACAGCGGCAACATCCGATTTTTTCGCTCTCCCGATTACGACGGAGGACGCTTTCATTGGATCGTGTATGACGTGGATTTGGGATTTCAAAACACCACGGAGACCTATGGTTTTTTTCATATTCTCAACCCAGCCGGGACAGGAACGGGCCATTCCTTAAGCACCGCGCTGGTCAATGGTCTGCTCAAAAATGCCGATTTTCGCGCCACCTTCATTGACCGGATGGCGTATCTGATGCAAAATGTTTTCACCGCCGACAATCTCATCGCGCACATCGACCGGTTCGAGGAACAGCTTCGCCCGGAAATCGGGCGGGATCTGGACAAATGGGGCGGGGTGTCCAGTGCCTGGGCCTCGCGGGTGGAAGGACTGCGGAATTTTGTGCGGAAACGTCAGGAGATTCTGGAAAAGGAAGTACGCTCGAGCGCACAGCTCCGCTCGATCCTCGCCCTGACCGACGAGGAAATTGAGGCGGTGTTCGGTTGAAGGGGATTCCGATGGATAATTTCCGCCATGAAGAAAAATATTTTATCAGCACCGCCTCCGCCCGGATGCTCCAGGGCCGCCTGCGCGCGGGACTGGGGCGGGACCGCCATGCTGGAGAAGACGGGAGGTATTTCATCCGCAGTCTCTATTTCGACGACTATCTGCAAAGCGGCCTGCTTGACAAGATCGAGGGGGTGGAGAAACGGGAAAAATTCCGCATTCGGTTTTACAACATGGACGACCGATTGATCCGCCTGGAACTCAAGCAAAAAATCGGAGCCTTAACGCGCAAAATAAGCGCGCCGCTGACGAGGGGACAGGCCGACGCCATTCTCGCCGGCGACATCTGGGCCCTGTATGGCAGTGAAGAGCCTCTGCTGCGCAATTTTTATCTCAAAGCCCGCACCCGTCTGCTCCGACCCGCCGTCATCGTCGATTATACCCGGGAAGCCTATGTGTTTCAGGATGTGCGCATCACCCTGGACAGCGGTTTGCATTCGGGACAGTACCGCACCGAACTGTTCAGCCTGGAACCTTTCACCCTGCCCGTCCTGCCGGGGAATCGGTTGATCCTGGAAATCAAATACGACGACGCCCTGCCTTATACCGTCCGGCAGCTTCTGCGCCCTCTGTCCGCGACCCGCTGCGCCATTTCCAAATATGAACTCTGCCGTGCCGCCCAGTGACCCGAAATATACGAGGAGGAACCCCCGATGAGTTTTATGGACATGATCAAAAAAAGCGTGCTTGAACAATTTCAAAGTGTAACGGTGGGTGAAATGGCGCTGTCGATCGGCGTCGCTTTCCTGATGGGGCTCTTTATCCTGCTGGTCTACCGCCAGACTTTCCGGGGGGTGCTCTATTCCAAGGGCTTCGCAATCTCCCTGGTATTGCTTGCCATGGTCACGGCCCTGGTCATCCGCACCATCAGTACCAACCTTGCTCTTTCCCTCGGCATGGTCGGTGCGCTCTCCATCGTCCGGTTCCGCACCGCGATCAAAGATCCGGTCGATACCGTGTTCATGTTCTGGGCCATTACCTGCGGTATCATGACGGGAGCGGGACTTTATCTGGTCGGAGCGTTCGCCTGTTTCGGAGTGGGCCTGTTGTATTTTGTAATCGCCTTGTTCCACAAAAAAATGCAAAGTCCTTATCTGCTGGTGTTGCGGTACGACCCTGAAAAATCCGGGAATATCGCCAAGGCCCTTAAAAATCTGCCCCGGTACCGGGTGAAATCCCGCACAATGACGCGGGACGGCGCCGAGCTGACCCTGGAAGTCTCCCTCAAGGACCGGGAAATGGCCGTCCTTGACCGTATCCTTCAGGTGGACGGCGTCCTCGACGCCAGTCTGGTGAGCTATGAAGGGGAATTCGGGCTGTGATAAAACGGCGTCCCTCAACACCCGCCTGCTCCGAATACCCCTTACAGCTAGATAACATTTTATACTTTTTGTAATTTTTTATAGAATAATAATCTTAAGTATATAAAAGCCGCTGCGGGATGGAAATTCCGCAGCGGTTCATCCTGACGAGAAACCGCTCTTTTGCTCACCCATAACACCGCTTTCTTGACAGACTAAAACCCGGCCGCGAAAAGCGGCCGGGTTTTTGAAAAGGGGAACCTATTTGATGTCGCGGCGGCAGAAGCTGTCCCGCGCGATCCAGAGGAAACAGGCCGTATAAATCAACAGTATCACGACCGAGAAACCGAGCGTCATGGTGCCGTCCACGGTGCTGCTCAGGCCCCCGGTCAGGCTCATCGACGAGGGGAAATAGACGCCGAGGCTGGTATTGGAAAAGAGGAGGAATTTCAGCCCGGGAATGGTAAAGCCCGCCGCGGAGCCAACCAATGTCACGATGGAGAGAACCATTTCGCTGCCGAACATCAGCAGAATCGAAACCGCTATGGCAACGGCGCTTTTCCGGGTGACGGCCGAGAGCATTAACGCCAGAGCGGCGTAGGCGATCACCGGCAGAAGGAACAACAGATATTTGAGCAGGATAAACAACAGATAAGGAATGCGCACAACGGTGCCGAATAGAGACGTCACCTGCATGGCGGTCAGGTCCGAAAAACCGGTGAACAGCCCGCTGGCAAGGAACGAGACCACAAACATCGCGCCGGAAGTGATGAGAATGACCTCGAGCAGCAGAAGGGCCTTGGCCCAGAAAATTTTGGACCGGCGGTGGGGCGTGATGAGAAGCAGCTTGACCGTGCCGCTGCCGAATTCGGTGGCTATCATGCCGCCCGCGAGTACCATGAGAAGCAGAGAGACCAATTCCAGGCTGCTGGTGGAGACATCCATCATGGCCGGGAAGGAGTCGCTGTCGACAGGGGGGGTATTGGTGGAAAGACGTTTGAGCGCCACTTCCACATTCGATTCCAGTTCATGCCGTTGCGTTTTGGTGAGCGGAAGGCCGCTCTCGCTTTCCCCCCTCACCAAGGAGAGCTTATGATTTTGGATGACCTGCAGCTGTTCACTTTTCCAGGCACCGGTGTCGGTCTGGTTTTGATCGTAGTAGCTCATTGAAGTGGAGACAGGCTGAATATCCAGGTCGAGATACAGATCGAGGATTTCGATCTGCACCGCGATCTCCTCGGGGGACTGGGAGCCCATCTCGTCTGCATTTATAGCGGCGAGATCCTCCTTGCGGGATTGAATATAGGCTCTCCAGTCGTTGTTCGTAAGGAGGGTGTCGATTTTCGCCATTTCTTTCTGCGCGTCGGCGATCTCTTCTTCCAGCCGGGCCCGCTCCTCATCCGATAGCATCTGGTTCTGTAGCTGTTCCTGGGCGTCAAGCTCCGTGCGTTTGTACTGGTCCCAATACGTGACCACGAGGTCGGTCCGCCAGTCGGAGGGCGGAATGTCGTTATCCAGCAGATATTTGAATTTCTGTGCCTCCATATAGGAGGAGGGATCGGTTTCCGCGTTGTGCTGGGCATAGGTGTAGTTCCACTCGTAGTTTTCCTGCCAAGTGGTGCTGTTGCCGCTGGACATGAGTACGGTGGCAAGCTTGACGATGCCGAGCGTCAAAAGCATCAGCGCTACGATGACGCCCATCAGGATCCAGGTGGAAACTTTTTTATACAGCTTGGTCCGTTCATTCTGCAGGAGCTTATTCAACGATGTTCCCTCCCCCCGTGATCGACATGAAGATCTGCTCGAGGGAGTTGCCCTGAGCGGCCAATCCGTAAATGGTGATGCCGTTCTCCATAAAACGGCAGTTGATGTTTCCGACCTCATCTTCGGCGATGCGCAGATCGATGAAGTCCGGCCCGATCCCCATCAGACGGTCGGCGAGATGCTGCTGCGCCAGGCGGACGGCGTCTTCCATTGGCCGCAAACAGTACCGGTATACGCTGCCGGTGTTCAGATGGGACAGTTCTTCGATCGTGCCCACCCGGAGCAATTCGCCGTTGTTGATGATGCCGACGCTGTCGCACATGAGCTGCATTTCCTGCAAAATATGGCTGGAGACCATTACCGATAATCCCTGCTGATGGGCCAGATGCCGCAGCAGGTCGCGGAATTCCTTAATACCGGCCGGATCGAGGCCGTTGGTCGGCTCGTCGAGGATCATAATTTTGGGGTTGTGGAGTAAAGCCTGCGCGACGCCCAGCCGCTGTTTCATCCCCAAGGAATAGCTTTTGAACTTTTCCTTGATCCGCATCTGCATCCCGACCAAGGTCACGACCTCGTCGATGCGGCGAGGATCGGCGCCGCAGGCGCGGGCCTGCAGAACCAGATTGTCGTATCCCGACAAATATCCGTACATATCCGGATTTTCCACAATGCCGCTGATCCCCGTCATGGCAGCTTCAAATTCTTTCTCAATGTCGTGTCCGTTGACCAGAATGGTGCCGCTGTCCGCGGCGAGCAGGCCGAGGACCATTTTGATGGTGGTGGTTTTGCCCGCGCCGTTTGGGCCGAGAAAACCGAAGATCTCCCCTTCTTGGACCGCGAAGCTGACGTTTTTGACGACGGGGCGGCGGCCGAAGGATTTGGAGACGTTTTCCAGACGGAGCACTTCGCTCATACTATCGCCTCCTCTACGCTGTCATAATAATCGCGATAGATGCTGCTCAGGCGATAGAGCTTCCACTCACCGCCGGACTTTTGGAAAAGCAGCGTCATGCCGACGGTCTGTTCGCCGCCCTCCACTTTGACCAGCCCTTCGGTTCTGTAATTCGTGAAATCGCCGCTGACCCGATAGGTGTATTCCATGGAGAGGCTGGCGGTGTCTTCATTGATCATGCAGCGAATGGTCCTGGCCTTCACAAACTCCTGAGTCTCGATCTCAAATTCCCCATATGCGATGGAGGAAAGCTCCCCCATGACGGTATTTACAGCAGGCTTCAGGTACCCGGAATCCGGAACAAACAGGGGGGAGAGCTTATCCTGAATTTCGGTTTGCCGGGCGGCCAGAGCCGTCTGGTTGCTTTGAAGATTCTCGGCATCTTCCCGCGATATGGTGGATATATCCTCGTAGATTAGACGGACGCTGTCGGCAGTCTTTTTCAAGTCGTTTTTTTGGGGAATGAGCATTAGCTGGGTGGCGGTCACATACAGCACGACAGCACCCAGCAGGACCATGGATACGAGGAATCCACGGTTCAGCCGCCTTTTGGGTTTGGTTTCGTTCATCGGTTCAACTCCTCTCCTGTGATCCAAATGTGATCCAAATCGATCCGGCCGCGCCGGGAAGACGGCCGGCTCCGAACCATGCAACATTATAGCACGCCCTCTTGCGAAATAAACCGGATTCGGGCTTTTTTCCGCCGTCCTTCATAAAAACTTAATGACTGGCTGCTCGAGAGCGGCACAGGGGAAAAAGCATTGACAAGAAAGAACATATGTTCTATACTGAATAAACAAGGGGGTGTACCGGCCTTGGAACTGATGGATAAGCTGCGGATACTGGCCGATTCCGCTAAATACGATGCAGCCTGCACGTCGAGCGGCGTGGACCGGGAGGGGCAGGCGGGCATGCTCGGTTCAGCGGTGGGATGCGGCATCTGTCACAGCTTTGCCGCCGACGGGCGGTGTATTTCGCTGCTCAAAGTGCTGATGACCAACCACTGTGTCTATGATTGCCAATATTGCGTCAACCGGCGTTCCAACGACATCCCCCGCGCCGCCTTCACTCCGGAGGAACTCGCGTCCTTAACCATGGAATTCTACCGGCGAAATTATATCGAAGGGCTTTTTCTCAGTTCGGGCGTTCTCAAAGATCCGGACACATCGATGGAGCGGATGTGCCGGGTGCTGGAGTTGCTGCGGGGTCCTTACCGGTTTGCCGGTTACATCCATGCCAAGGCGATTCCCGGTTGTTCCCCCGAATTGATCGACAAGCTCGGCCTGCTGTGCGACCGGATGAGTGTCAATATCGAACTGCCCAGCGAACGAAGCCTGAATCAGTTTGCCCCCGATAAAAGCCGGCAAAGCATTCTAAAACCCATGGCGGCCGTACGGGACCGGGTGGTGCAGAGCAAACAGGAATTGACGGTTTATCGGCATGCTCCGGCTTTTGCTCCCGGCGGGCAGAGCACCCAAATGATCATCGGCGCCACTCCGGACACCGATTATCAGATTATGAAGCTGGCCTCCGGCCTCTACCGGAAATATGCGCTCAAAAGGGTATTTTATTCCGCCTATGTCCCAGTGGGGACGCATGCGCTCCTTCCCAAAAATCAGCCGCCTCCGTTGCTTCGGGAACACCGCCTCTATCAGACCGATTGGCTGCTGCGCTTTTACGGTTTTCAGGTGGAGGAATTATTGGATGAGCAACATCCCTCTCTCGACCCCCTGTTGGATCCCAAATGTAACTGGGCGCTGCATCATCTCGACCGCTTTCCTGTTGAGGTCAACCGGGCGGACCGGGAACTTCTCCTGCGTGTGCCGGGGATCGGGGTCAAGTCCGCCGATCGGATCCTCACGGCCCGCCGGACGGGAGCCCTTTCGTTTGAAGATCTGAAAAAAATCGGGGTGGTGCTCAAGCGGGCAATGTATTTTATCACCTGCAAGGGGCGGATGGCGGACGGCACCCGGCTGTCCGAGTCTTTTATTTATCAGAACTTAACGGCGGAGGTCCGCCTGCGACCCGGCAATCTTCCCATGACACAGCCGGTGCGGCAGCTTACCTTCGCCGATCTGCCGCAAATGACACCCGGAAAGGAGGATCGGATAAAATGCCTGACGGGACAGATCTGACGCTCTTGACCGACGGCAGTCTTGAGGGATTGTTCACCGCAGTGTTTGATTCCTACTCCTATCATCCGGCGCCGGTTTCTATTTACGCGGCGTCTGTGTGTCAGCAGGAACTCGGGCGCCGGTATCTGGAGATCCCAACCGAGGAACGGAAAGCGGAACGGGTCGTCACGGGGCTGAAGAAACGTCTGGGGAGCGACGGATATGCCCGGATTTGGACAGGGTTCCAGTCCAGTTCAATATACAAAGAGGATATTATATATAAATATATACGATTTGGCATGAGAATTGGCCAGGAAATTGAACGCAGACTCACCGACGAGCGGGTACGGCGGCTGCAAAAAATCGACGCGTTGGTGGAGCGGGAGACCGGTATGCTTCGCCAGTTTCTTCGTTTTTCCAAGCTGGAAGGGGGCGTTTATTACGGGGTGATTACCCCGGAACACAACGTTCTGGCCATGCTGATGCCGCATTTTGTATCCCGGTTCCGAATTCAGCCTTTTATCATTCATGACAAGACCCACGGCCTCTGCGGCGTTTCGGATACCAAGACCTGGGTGATCGCGTCGGACGCGGAATTGGTCCTTCCTACGTTTTCCGAGGACGACGCGGCTTATCGCCGGATGTGGAAGGCCTTTTACGACACCATTGCCATCCAGGAAAGGACGAATCCGGTTTGCCGGCGCAGCCATATGCCGAAGAAGTACTGGAAGCATCTGACCGAGATGCACCTGTCCAACGAAGATCCGGCAACAAAAGACCGTCTCCCGCTGCCTTCGGACTTGTCTGTCGGCCGGGTGCGTACTTTGGCGGAGGGGGAAAAACAGGCTTTAGACGTGCCGCCGGAGGAGTAGAAGGTGGCAGGCCTATTTGCGCCTTTTTTCGTCTCTTCTCGGCCTTCCCAAGTTCGTCGGTTTGTGCTATACTCGTAACCACTAGCCTCATTGGCGGAGAGCCTGTGCGGCTGCGAAAGGGGGAGAACGGGATGGCAAAGCCGGAAGCGCCGCTTTTGGAAACGGAACGATTGATCCTGCGCCGGCGGCAGCCACGGGATGTTCCCCGGATGCTACAGGCTTATCAGGATGAGAAGATCCGCCGCTATCTGGGCGGGCATCCCCCAAAAGACAGCGCGTCCCTGACCCAGCTCGTCCGAAGGCGGACCCCTGTGGAATGGGCCATAACCCTGCGGGGAGAGGATCTCTATATCGGCGAATGCACCATCAATCGGGTGGTGGACGGCTACCTTGGAGAACTCGGGTATCTCTTGCTGCGGGAATATTGGGGGCGGGGTTACGCTTCTGAAGCGGCTCGGGCCGTGCTGGATTACGCGGCGGACCGGCTGCGGCTCGGGCGGATGTACGCGCTTATCGACGCGGCTAATGCCCATTCCATCCGGCTGGCCGAACGTCTGGGGTTTGAACGGGTCGCATTTTTGCCCGAGGCCAATTTCGGCGGCCGGGTGGCGGATATGGTGTATTACTCCCGCAAACTGCCCGGAAGGGAATGGCCGCAGGTGCCTTGACGTTCGATGGCTCCATTCGGAATGTTTACGGATCGTTCACGGATTTTTGTGCAGATGGATTGAAAAGCCATTTTTAAGTATGGTATACTGATAAAAAGGCGTTTGGCCGCCCGGCTGCACAAACCTTTGCCGGAAGGGCCGGGAGCGTTGGAAACCTGAAGGAGTGTCATTCATGGATACATTCGTGGAACAGATCATTGTCAAGAAAAAAGGGCCGAAGGAAATCGCCGTCATCACGGGAACGATCGTCCTGGCCGTTATACTGGTTTTTGTGTTGCTTTGGTTTTTTAATGTTTTCTCTCTGGTGTTCGACATACTCATCGTTTACGGGGCCTGGTGGCTCATCACCGGACAGAACATAGAATATGAATACAGTGTCACAAACGGCGACATCGATATCGATCAGATTATCGCCCAGCGAAAACGCAAGAGGGTGGTGTCGGTCGCAGGAAGCAAGATTGAAACAGCGGGACCGTATAATCCCGCGGAGTTTGCCGGACGCAGCTTTGACCGGACAGTGGTGGCGGCGCCTTCCGAAACCGAGCCGGGTGTATGGTATTTTACCTACCGCAGCAAAAAGAATGGGAATACCTTGGTGGTATTTCAGCCCGACGAGCGGGTGATGGAGGCGTTTAAAGAGGCGCTGCCCAAACTGCTTGCCTTGGAGATCAACCGGAAACAGACACAGATATAAATAAAGAGGCATGGATGGGGCGGGCCCCGGCAGCCGGTTGGCGGCCCGGGTTTCCGCCCTGTTTTTGTCGGGGAAACGTTGCCTTTGGAAAGACAGGTGTGTGGGAACGCTTTCTGCGCAGATGGAAAGGACGGAGGAGACATGAAGATTTTGACAGCCCGGGATATGCGCCTGGTCGAAGCGGCCGCTGTGGCCGGCGGCCTCGATTATCCCCGCTTGATGGAAAACGCCGGCAGCGCGGCCGGACGCATGATCCGCTCACGATACGATGTTCGGGGGCGGAAGGTGTCCTTCCTGTGCGGCAAAGGTAATAACGGAGGCGACGGGTTCGTCGTGTCCCGCAAGCTGATGGAAGCGGGCGCAGAGGTGACGGTGGTCCTTCTCTGCGGAAAACCGGCCACATCGGATGCGGCGGACATGCTGGCCCGCGCCGTGGGAATAGGTGCCGCTCAGTGCGATATGGAAACCGAGCCGTATGTGGCGATGACGGCAGTGCGGGAGGCCGAACTGCTGGTGGACGCGGTGTATGGCATCGGCTTCCATGGACGGCTGCCGGATGCGCTGCGCCCGGTGTTCCGGCTGGCCAACCAGAGCGCTGCCCCCATTGTAGCTTTGGACGTCCCCAGCGGATTCAGCGCTGATTCGGGGGTTTACGACGAGGATGCCATCCGGGCGGACTTTACCGTTACCTTCACGGCCATGAAGCCCGGGCTGCTCGTCCATGGGGCGTCGGCGTTCACTGGGCCGGTGGAAGTGGCGCAGATCGGGATCGATCCAGCTTTGCTCGACCAGTATGCCCCCAGTCAAACCGTCATAGATTGGGATATGGTCAAAGCCTGCTTCCTTCCCCGTCCGTTGGACAGTCATAAAGGGACGTTTGGCCGGGTTCTGGCCGTGTGCGGCAGCGTGGGGATGGCCGGCGCGGCCCTGCTGGCCGTACGGGCCGCGCAGCGCTGCGGGGCCGGTTTGGTGGCAGCGGCTTTGCCGCGATCTCTGTATCCGCTTGCGGCCGGACAAAACCTGGAAGCGATTTATCGGCTTCTTCCCGAAACGCCGGACGGTCTGGTGGCGGCGGAGGCACGGTATCCGCTGAGAAAAGAACTGGGGCAGGCCACGGCGGTTTTGTGTGGATGCGGACTGGGGCAGGGAGATTCGGTGACGGAGGTGGTGGAGGATATCCTCGCCCACGCTTCTTGTCCGGTCGTCCTGGACGCAGATGGTATAAATGCGGCGGCGGGGCATATACATATAGGGAAAACAGCCCGCGTGCCGGTGGTTTTGACTCCGCATCCGGGGGAAATGGCCCGGCTGATCGGTTGCCGGATCGAGGATGTGCAGCAAAACCGGGTGGAGACGGCCCGTCGCTTTGCGGAGGAACATCAGGCGGTGCTGGTACTCAAAGGGTATCAAACCGTCGTCGCCGCCCCCGGCCGCGCCGTTTTGCTGAACACCACCGGAAATCCCGGTATGGCCACGGCCGGAAGCGGCGACGTGCTGGCCGGGATGATCGCGTCCTTGATCGCACAGGGAATGGAGCCGGCCCAAGCAGCGATGTGCGGTGTCCATCTGCACGGCCTGGCCGGGGACCGAGCGGCGGCCCGGTTATCGCAGCACGCGATGCAGCCCTCCGATATGATTGAGGAATTGGGCGGACTGTTTTCCAATCTGGAAAAATAGGAGCTGAACCCCTATGGTCTGCCGCGTCTCATGGAAGAGAGGGCTCGCAGCCCTGGTGCTTATGGCGGCCGCTGTACTCTGTCTGGTTCTGGCCATGAGCAGTTGCAATAAAAGCGGCGATGGGGCAGCGCCGCCAGTGGTCACGGGCTTTGAATGCGACGTCCGGCTCACTTACCGGGATATGGAGCTCGCGGGTCATCTCACCCGTCTGAGCGCGGGTACGCTGACCCTGGCCTTTACCGAACCCGCCTCGCTCCAGGATATGACCATGACCTGGGACGGGGAGAACATTTCGATGAAGATGTATGGCCTGACCTTTGGTGTCGATCCTTCCGAGATCCCCGAAAGTGCGCTTGGAAAAGGGCTTGTCGATGCGCTCGATGTTGCGTTCCGCGCGGGGGATTCCGCGGGCAAGATCACGGAGGAAGGGATCAAGACCGCAGGGGATTCGGTCAACGGACAGTTTGAAATTCTGTCCGACCCGGAGAACGGCCATCTGCTCTCCCTTGAGATTCCCTCTCTGAATTTGACGGCGGCCTTTTCCAATTTCACCGTCAAAACCTCCTGACGGCAGCCGCGGGGCGACAGCCCCGCGGTTTTTCTGACCAGATCCGGCCGCAGGGCAAGGCGTATCCGCCCTCACTTGCGCCGGCAGGAAAAACATGCTATGATAAGGTTTCAGTGTGCAGGGATCGCGGAGGAGGAATGAGGATGGACAACCGGCCCATCGGCGTTTTTGATTCGGGTCTGGGGGGATTGACGGTCGTCCGGCAGTTGCTGAAAATGCTTCCCGGTGAGGATATCGTGTATTTTGGGGATACCGGACGAGTGCCTTATGGTACCCGTAGCCCTGAAACTATTGAGAAATACGCCCGGCAGGATTGCCGTTTTTTGCTGTCGAAGGGCGTCAAACTCATCATCGCCGCATGCGGCACGGTCAGTTCGGTTGCCCCGCATGTTCTACGGGGGCTTCCTGTCCCCGCCATGGGGGTGGTGGAGCCGACCGCCGGCGCCGCAGCTTCCGCGTCCAGGACGGGGCGCATCGGGATTCTGGGAACAGCGGCGACCATCCGCTCCGCTTCTTTTCAAAAACGAATTTTAGAACTTCGCCCCGATGCTGAGGTGACGCCCGTTGCCTGCCCTCTGTTCGTTCCTCTGGTGGAAAACGGATGGACCGAACCCGATAACGAGGCGACGCTTGCGACCGTCAGACGGTATTTGGCACCGTTAGAAGAGAAGCATGTGGACACGCTGGTTTTGGGATGCACCCATTATCCGCTTTTGGCGCCTATACTTTCCACGGTGGTGGGCCCGGGCGTCACCCTGGTCGATTCGGGGGAAGCGTGCGCTGCGCTTTGTGCGGCCCGGCTGGAAAGAGATGGCGCGCTTAACCAATCCAAACGGGCGGGAATGTGCCATTTTTACGTCACCGACCTGCCGGACGATTTTACCCATGTGGCCCGGATGTTTCTCGGGCGGGATGTGGACGGGGATACCGAGCGGGTGGATGTGGAGGCCCTGCCGGAGGCCTGATCCCCTAATATTTTTTAGAAATCAGGGAAATCGGATGGACGTGCTTATATCTGTTACCGGCACCCAGCGGGTGGACGGAAACGAGGAAACCATCCGGCTGACCACCGCCGGCAGCATGGAACCGGACGGGGGAGGCTGGAAGCTGACCTACGAGGAATCGGCCGCGACCGGCATGGAGGGTGTGACCACCGTCCTATGGGCAGGAGCAGACGAGGTTAGGGTGGAAAGGACCGGCCGCTTGCATTCACTCCTTATCCTGCAAAAGGGGCGGCGGCATCAGTGCAGCTACGACACCCCCTATGGTACGCTGATGCTCGGGGTGTACACGAGCGAATGCCGCAACGCGTTGACGGCATTCGGCGGCGAACTGCAGTTTTCGTATACGCTGGACATGAATGCCGCGGCCTGGTCGGCTCATGACGTGCGTATTTCCGTCAAGGAAGTTTCATAAACGGGAGGCTGTTTCATGCACAACATAGTATCGATTGCGGAAGATCAGGTGCGGCAGGCGGTTCTGCGCGCCGCGGGGGAGGCCGTAGCCGCGGGGGAACTCCCCGCCGAACCCATGCCCGCCTTTGTTGTGGAGGTGCCGGGCGACCGGGCGCATGGGGATTTTGCGGTCAACGCCGCCCTGGCC
>USDZ01000012.1 GCA_900553525.1 uncultured Oscillospiraceae bacterium | reverse complement strand
TATCGGAATGGCGTTTTTGGTTGGGTGGTGTGCTAGGCGTGGGTAAGATGATCTGCATTAAGGGAGGTTGTATCTGGATGTCAGATGGGGTATGCAGCCGCAGATGCAAGTATTCCGGAATGGTTACGGACGATAAGGAGAGTATTGTTATCCCGCCGCCTCCAAGCGGCAGAGTAGAGTGGACGGCGTGGTTCCGCGATTGCTGGGGGAAGTTGCGGAGGTTTTACGGGAGGGAGTCATGACAAACGCGGAGAAAAAGGAATATCTGATGCAATATAGAAAGTCGGAAGAAAGTATAGAACGGTGGGAAAAAGAAAAAGAAAAATGGGAGGAACGGGCTCAGAAGATGTCCCCTACATATTCTGATATGCCAAAAGGCGGGAAAAGCGATCGGTTGTTGGACTGCGTGGAAAAAATCATTGATCTCGAACGCAAAATAGATCAAGAAATCGATAAGCTGGTGGATTTGCGAACAGAAATAGAATCGTGCATAAAAAACATCAACGATGAATTTCTGAAGAATGTTTTGCGGTATATCTATATCGATGGAATGAAACTGGAAGAGGTGGCTATCGAGACTGGATATTGTTATAGACATATCGAACGAAGACACCGGCAGGCATTAGATGTCCTTGAATGTCCTAAAGTATCCGTGTAAAATGGTAGTGTAGAAAGTTATAGAAGAGCGTCTCGGAGTTCCCGAGGCGCTTTTCCTGAAATATACGTATGTGGAACAACGGGGATGGTGAGATGGCGCGGGGAAAATATGAAGATTGGATCACCGAAAGCGGGCTCACGCTTTTAGAAGGGTGGGCGCGAGATGGGTTGACGGATGAACAAATTGCTTCAAATTGCGGAATATCCACTTCTACACTATACCGGTGGAAAGATGAGCACCGGGAGATTCGGGAGGCCCTAAAAAAGGGCAAGGCGGTTGTGGACTACGAAGTGGAAAACGCACTTCTCAAGAGGGCATTGAGTGGTGATACAACAGCACAGATATTCTGGCTGAAAAATCGAAAGCCTGAAAAGTGGAGAAATAAACCACTGGATAGAATTAACGAAGAACAGATAGGGGTCATTGAGATAGGGGCCGTATGACCGTATGTGTTATTTCATACCGAGTTAAGGGAGAAAGGATGGATACCATGTCTAAAACGATCACCATACCCACAGATTTAGGATATGAGAACAGTATGACCGTGTATATAAACGGGAAAAGCTACACGTACACTCCCGGCGATACCGTTCAAGTTCCGGACGAGGTGGCAGCGCTCATATCGGATATGGAGCGACAGCAAGAAAAAGATCAGAAAGCAGCCTCCGGGCAGCCGGACTGGAATGAAAATGACCAGAACAGCCCGGCTTACATACGCAATCGCCCGTTCTATGCGTTCGGGAATGCCGTTGTGACCATTCCAGATAAATATATTCCGACTTCAGTGGCCAGGGAAGAGGACCTGGATGCTTTGGCGGCTCGTGTAACGGCTTTGGAAGCTCGTGTAACGGCTTTGGAAGGTGCCACATGACAATCTGGTCTCCGCAGCCAAAACAGCGGCTATTTCAGCAACGCGGCGAGTATGAGGCTCTATACGGAGGAGCGGCGGGTGGCGGGAAATCCGATGCTTTGCTTACCGAGGCGTTAAGGCAGGTTCGTATTCCACATTACAGAGGGATTATTTTTCGTAAAACCTATCCGCAGCTTTCCGATTTAATCGACCGAAGCCAGGAATTATATAAGCAGGCGTTTCCAGGCGCGGTATATAACAGCACGGCGCACTGCTGGACTTTTCCATCAGGCGCCAAAATCTTTTTTGGGAATATGCCACGCGACGAGGATCGGTTCAACTATCAGGGAAAACATTATGATTTTGTAGCGTTTGACGAACTGACCCAATTCACGTGGATTCAATATAGCTATCTCATGTCTCGAAACCGCCCAAACGGTCCGGGAACCAGGGTGTATATGCGGTCTACGGCCAACCCTGGCGGGATAGGGCATGGGTGGGTTAAAGACAGGTTTGTGACAGCCGCTGTGCCCATGACCACGGTATGGGAGAATTACGAGGTGCGCAAGCCGGACGGCACAACGGTGGTAATGAAGAGAGACCGGATATTTGTCCCGTCAACGGTGTTTGACAATCAGGCTTTGCTTGACAACGACCCAAACTATTTAGCCAACCTCGCCATGCTGCCGGAGGCGGAAAAAAACGCGTTATTGTATGGTTCCTGGGATTCCTTCGACGGCCAGGTGTTCCTAGAGTGGCGCAACGATCCGGAACACTACGATGACCAAAGATGGACCCATGTCATCCATCCATTCCCAATCCCCGCCCATTGGCGGATTTACAGGGGGTTCGACTTTGGGTACGCCAAACCTTTTTCCGTTGGGTGGTATGCAGCCGACCACGACGGCAGGCTGTATCGGATCAAAGAGTACTATGGCTGTGCCGGGACTCCGAACACGGGTATCAAACTCAATCCGGCGGAGATTGCGGCGGAAATTAAACGGATCGAGAGTGAAGACCAGAATCTTAAAGGCCGAACAATTATTGGAATTGCAGACCCTTCCATATTTGACGAGTCCAGGGGAGAATCCATCGCGGCTATGATGGAACGCTCCCCTAATTTTGTGTACTGGTCCGGCGGCGACAATACCCGTATTGCCGGGAAGATGCAATTTCATTACCGGCTGGCATTCGATACTGAAGGAATACCGATGTTTCAGGTGTTCCACACCTGTAAGCACTTCATACGGACCATTCCGGCCCTGGTATATGACGACAAACATGTGGAAGATATCAACACGGATCAGGAAGATCACATATACGACGAATGCCGGTATGTTTTGATGGAAAACCCCATATCGCCTCGTAAGCACGAGGAACCTAAGCCGGTTTTGGATGATCCGCTTGACTTGAACAAAAAACCGGCCAGATTTTATCGGATTTAAGGGGGATACGCTATGCCGAGGGGCAATAATACGGGCGCGGCAGGAGGAGAGAGATCATCCAACCGCCGAATCGGAGATGCGGAGATTCGCAAAGCCGAAAGCCTGTTGCAAAAGTATAAGCAGGGCAAAGCTAACCTGGAACGCCGCATCATTGACAATGAACAGTGGTGGAAGATGCGCCACGGGGACCAAATTGGAGAAAAGCATATTGACGATCCGGAGCCTGTTTCGGCCTGGCTGTTCAATTCCATAGCCAACAAACACGCCGATGCTATGGATAACTTCCCCGAGCCGTCCGTGCTCCCACGGGAAGAGGGCGACCGTGAGGATGCCGAAATGCTTTCATCTATCCTGCCGGTTGTACTCGAAGAAAACGGATACGAACAGACATATTCCAGCAAATGGACATACAAGCTCAAAGCCGGAACGGGTGTGGAAGGCGTGTTTTGGAATCCACAAAAATCCGGAGGGCTTGGAGACATTGAAATTCGCCGGTTAGACCTGCTCAATTTGTTTTGGGAGCCGGGAGTGCAAAATATTCAGGATTCTCCTCATTTGTTTTATTGCGAGTTGATAAATAATGAAAGGATAGAATCGCAGTATCCGCAGTTAAAAGGCCGACTTGGGAGAAGTACGATCGATGTGGCGACGTACATATACGATGATTCTATCGATACCTCTGAAAAGTCGATGGTGGTGGATTGGTATTACAAAGTGTCGTCCGCCTCTGGAACAATTCTTCACTACTGCAAGTTTTGCAATGGGGAAGTTCTGTATGCTTCAGAAGACGATCCGGCATGCGCCGAAAGGGGGTTTTATGATCACGGGCAATACCCATTTGAATTAGACCCGCTCTTTGAAGTGGAGGGTTCTCCGGCTGGATTTGGGTATATTGATGTGATGAAATCCGCGCAACTTTATATCGACAAGCTCAACAAGGCAATTATGAAAAATGTGCTTATGTCTGCGAAGAAACGCTTTTTTATAAAAAATGAAGGAAGCGTTAATGCCGAAGAGTTCGCAGACTGGGAAAGGGATTTTGTTGGGACAACTGGGAACCTTGGAGAAAACGATATTCGGGAAATCCAGACATCCCAGTTGGATTCCAGCGTTGTCAATATACTTCAACTCAAAATAGAGGAGTTAAAAGAAACATCTGGGAACCGTGATTTTTCACAGGGAGGCACTTCATCGGGCGTTACGGCGGCGTCCGCTATTGCGGCCTTGCAAGAGGCGGGAAGCAAGCTTTCCAGGGATATGATTAAATCTTCATACCGATCGTTTGTGCGGGTTTGCAATCTATGCATTGAGCTTATCCGTCAGTTTTATGACGAGCCCCGCTCTTTCCGAATTACAGGAAAACAAGGAAACGACATGTTTATCCGGTACGATAATGCCCGTATAAAAGCGCAGGATCAGGGCGTGGAATTTGGTGTGGAGTTTGGGTCTCGCGTCCCGATATTCGATATTAAGGTGCGGGCACAGAAGAGCAATCCATTTTCCAAGATGGCTCAAAATGAGATGGCAAAAGAATTTTTCGGAATGGGATTTTTCAATCCACAGTTGGCCGATCAAGCTCTCGCCTGCATCGAGATGATGGACTTTGAAGGGAAAACTGCTTTGATTAACCGCATTTCTCAAAACGGCACCTTATTCCAGCAGGTGCAGATGCTTCAGCAGCAAGTGGCACAGCTATTGTCCATGTTAGGCGCAAACGGAGTAATTCCTTCTTCCGAAGGCGCTCCAATGCCGAGACAAGGGAGCGGGGGAAGCATCGAAACCAACCCACTCGGAGAGGCGTTTCGGACGGCTTCCGGTACGACGGCGGATACGGCAAAAATTCGAGCGGCTAATATAGCCGCCCCTAAATAGGGTGACGTAGATGACGGTTGTGCGGATAAAATGGGATGGCGGCGTTCTCGATATGTCCGTTTCCGGGCATGCCGAGTACGGCCCAAAGGGTTCGGACATCGTATGCTCGGCGATTTCAATGCTGACCCAAACACTGGCGGCCAGCTTGGAACATGCAAACGAAAACGGGGCATTGCGCCGATACAGATGCCGTATGGAAGAGGGCAATGTACAAATAGCCGCACAGGTTCCTCCACGATACCGGAAATATGTAAATGGAATGATGGAAATGGTGACGGTCGGATTTCAGATGTTGGAGGAACAGTATCCCGAATATGTAAACACCAATATGGACAACCGGCCTCCCTAACAGGAGGCTGTAATTATACAGGGCCCACGGTTGTGCGATGCGAAAGCTGACTCTTGGGAAAGACCATGAAGAAAAGGAGAAAAGACGATGAAAGAAACCAAAATCCGGCTGAATCTGGCCTTGTTTGACGGAGATGGCGGCGCAGCGCCTGCCGCAGAAGGCGGGGAAGCCGGATCGGGCGAAACAAAGGCGAATCCTTCCGACGCCGGGAAGGGAAAACGGGCGAACCCTCTGGCCAATGTCGTATACGGCAAGCAAGCTCAAGGCGGCGAGACGCCGCAAAACAGTCAGGGGAGTGAAGAATCTCGGGACGCCGCCGGGGAAAAGGATGCGGACGGTCAGCCCGCTCAAAAAGCTCTGGACCGTACAGCGGAGTTCGAAAAGCTTATCAAAGGTGAATACAAGGACCAGTTCTCGAAACGGATGCATCAGATTATCGACAATCGGTTCAAGGAAACCAAGCTTCTCGAAAGCCGTCTGAAGGATGCGGAGCCGATCTTTGACATGCTGGCGAAAAAGTACGGTGTGGACGGCAAGGACCTGAACAAGTTGGCGGAAGCGATCGAGGCGGACGACTCCTATTATGAAGAGGAGGCCGTACGGAGAGGCGTATCTGTAGAACAACTGAAAAGCATTAAAAAGCTGGAAAGGGAAAACGAATCCATGCGTCGTGCCCTGCAAGACCAGCAAAGACGGGAGAATGCCGAGCGTGTGTATGCGGGATGGGTCAAACAGGCCGATGAGGTCAAGGCGATTTATCCGGAGTTTGATTTGCAGGAGGAGTGCCGGAACGACCAGTTCATAGGCCTATTGCAAAACAACGTAGACGTGCGCACGGCATACGAGGTCATCCACAGGGATGAAATTCTAGGCGGGGCTATGCAGTATACCGCTGAACAGGTGTCCAAAAAAATTGTCGATGGTATTCGATCCAAGAATGCCCGCCCCGTCGAGAATGGAGTCGCTGCCGGAGGCGCCGCTATTGTGAAGCCGGATGTCAATTCCTGGTCCAAAGCGGACCGGGAAGAGGTGGAAAGGCGCGTACTCAGGGGGGAAAAGATCATTTTGTGATCCCTTTTTCTCCCGAATGAAAGAAAGGAGAAAAATATGAACACCACGATCCATTTGAATCTTCAGCTATTTGCAGTGCAGACCACGCTGCTGAATTCTTCCGGGAACGATCTATCCCCGGAAATGAAAACCTATTATGAAAAGCGGCTTTTGGATAATGCGGAACCGAATCTCGTCCACGATCAATTCGCGGATAAATACCCGATTCCGAAAAATGGTGGTAAAACCATTGAATTCCGCAAATATAGCCCGCTTGGGAAAGCCACCACCCCCATCACGGAAGGTGTGACTCCGGATGGTAATAAGCTGAATGTGACGGCCATTACGGCCACCATCAGCCAGTACGGAGACTGGATTCAACTTTCGGATTTGCTGGATATGACGGCTATCGACAACAACGTTGTACAGTCAACTAAACTTTTGGGCAGTCAGGCGGGGCGCACGTTGGATACCGTAACCCGTGAGGTATTGGCGGGCGGAACCAACGTGATTTATGCGCCCAAGGTCTCCGGTGGAAGCGAAACCGCCGTAACCTCCCGCGCTGGTCTGGATGCTACCAGTAAGATCAATGTGGATTTGATCTATAAGGCCGCCCGCGCCCTCAAAACGATGAACACGGACAAAATCAAAGACAGTTTCGTGGCGATCGTTCACCCGGATGTGGCGTATGATCTTATGCGTTGCGAGGAATGGATTGAGGTCCATAAGTACGCCTCTCCGGAGAATATCTATCAGGGAGAAATTGGAAAAATCGGCGGTGTCCGATTTGTGGAGAGTACCGAGGCTAAAATCTGGACAGGGGACGGATGCCCGTCCGGTTTGGCAGTGTACGGGACGATTGTTGTGGGCGCGCACGCCTACGGCGTAACCGAAATCGAAGGCGGCGGACTACAGCACATTGTTAAACAGCTGGGCTATGGAGACGACCCCTTGAACCAACGCAGTTCCTGCGGCTGGAAAGCAACCCGCGTGGCAAAACGTCTGGTTGAAGAGTATATGGTCCGGATTGAATCCGTGTCCAGTTTCTCCGCCACAGCATCCGCGAACTAAAGCACTATAACAGGGCCCGGCGGATACCCTCCGCCGGGCATCTGATTTATGAGGGAGGAAACCATATGGAAACCGTAGAAACGAATGTCCAAAACATCTCTGAAGGCAACGATTCCAAAAAAGCGCCTAAAAAGAAAGCTCCCGATGGCCCCAAAAAAGTCAAAATCAAACTGTTTAAGGACAATGGAGAATATAGAGACGATGTATTCGTCGGGGTAAATGGAGAACGGTTTTTGATCAAGCGTGGCGTAGAAGTTGAGGTCCCGGATTATGTGGCCGAAGTGATTGAGAACTCCGCCAAACAGGACGCCAGAGCAGCTGAATTTGTACAAAAGATCGAGGCAGAATACGCAGCCACGAATCAGTAAAGGCAGAACGGGCGGCGGCGTTTGCCTCGCCCGTTTATATGTCTTTGGAATCCTTTTTGTGATGCAGGCCGAAACACAATCTTTGTTCAAATAAGGTGGGTAGTTTATGACCATTGGCAAGGCAATCGATGTGTGCAATCGGCTTAGGCCGAACCAATATAAACGGATAGATATGTTGCGTTGGTTATCTGAGGTAGATGGTCGGATATTCACCGAAATACATAAAGTGCATATCAATGACAGCGATGAATCTTTTGAGGAATACAATGCGGATACCCCGGAAGATACAGAATTACTGGCACCGTTTCCTTACGATAATCTATATGTTCATTATTTGTGCGCCATGATCGATTATTTTAATTCAGAGTATGCCCGGTATAACAACGGCATGATGCAGTTTAACGAAGTATACAGCGATTATTCCAGATGGTACAACCGAACGCATTTGACCAAAGATACTCATATTAAACTCCAGGGGTGATCGCATGCGGCTCCCGGCAATCAACGAAATAGCGACATCTGTTGTCATAACGGATACTTTCCGAGGATATAACCATAACCGTATTATCCGAGACGATGAGTTTTTTGAAATGCAAAATTTATCGAGCGATGATTATCCCATGCTCTCTCCACGACAGCAGCGCCGGATCAAGAGAAGTTTTCAAGATCCCCATGGGATTTACACACACGAAAAACTCTGTTGGGCGGATGGGACAAATTTCTATTATGACGGGGAATTAAAGGGAACTGTATCCGCCAGTGACAAACAATTCATATCGATGGGCGCCTATGTGATTATCTGGCCGGATAAAAAGATATATAACTCTCAAGATGACAGCATCGAAGATTTGGGCGTATTGGATGAAGAGGCGCTTCCGGTTTGGACTAATACCAGCGGGTACCCGGAATTGACAAAATACAGCATCGATGTTTCCGGCGAGATGATGGACTGCATGAGGATCAACACGATCGAAGGAGCATTCCACAAAGACGACGTTATCACCATTTTGTATAAGGAGTGGAAGGGAGACGAGGAGGACCCGTCTGAAGGAGAGGAGATCGACCGGGAACTGACGACAAAGGTCGTGGAAGTTGGTGTTGACTCTGAAAACAATACGGGTTTTGTTTTCCTTCCGTTTGACAATGACTTTGCAAGTATTTACACCAGCGCCCTTGACCCGATCGGGTGGAATGTAACCCTTGAAAGAGCCGTTCCGGATATGGATTATATCTGTGAACTGAATAACCGGCTATGGGGGTGTTCCACGGATACAAATGAATTATTTTGTTCGGCGTTGGGTAATGCTTTTAACTGGTATGTATATAACGGCGATTCTCAGGACAGTTGGGCCGTAAATGTAGGAACTACGGGCCCTTTTACGGGGATATGTACTTATCAGAACAATATCCTGTTCTTCAAAGAGGATCATATTCACATGGTTTATGGAACCAGGCCGTCCAATTTTCAGGTCTCTACATTGCACTGCCAAGGGGCGGAGGATGGCAGTTCGAGGTCCATATGCATTCTAAATGAAAGAGTGTATTACAAATCTAAAAGAGGCGTGTGTATCTATTCGGGAGGGCAACCGTCTCTGATTTCAGATGCTTTGGGAGATGTTGAGTACACAGGGGCGTCTGCGGCGGCGTTTGGAGATAAGATTTATATCAGCATGACGGAAATATCCGATCCTCTCGCCGAATCGTGGGACGAATCGCACGGCGAACTTCTCGTTTATGACACCATAACAGGACTTTGGCACAAAGAAGGCCGTGAACATATCCGGTTTTTCGCGGTATACGACGGGTGTCTACTTTTTGTCGGAGAGGATAATAAACTGTATTCTGTAGGTGCGGATCAGGATGGAGAACTCGAAAAGTGCGTCGAATGGAACGCGCAAACAGGAAGGATTTTATTCCGGACCCCAGACCATAAACACATATCAAAAGTACGTGTAAGGGCTACTTTGTTTGAGACAACCCGTCTCCGGATTGATATTCGGTATGATGGAAAGGGGCCGTGGCACAAGGCGGCGGAAAGGATATCCAGGGAGAGGTTGGAATATACCATCCCCATTATCCCAAGACGCTGCGAATACTTTGAAATGCGGTTGTCTGGGGTTGGGGAGATGCGCCTGATCAGCGTCTCCTATAACCTGGAACAAGGGAGTGAAGTCTAATGGCAACGTTTCATATGCCTCCTTTTGATCCAAAAGGACATACGGTCGAACAAAGAGAAACAGAACTGTATGCCTATATTCGTAATCTGATAGACAGGCTGAATTTCACATTATCGGAAATTGATTATGAAAATTTAAGCAAGGACATGGCGGAGCAGATGAAATCGCTTGGTATCGGTCCTGCTACGCGTTTTTAGGAGGGAGTTATATGGCTACTAAAAAGAAGGATGAATTGGCCGAATCCTACAAACAGGTGCAAGACAAACTCTCGGATTTGGAGAACAATAAGCCGGGCGATTATCAGGGGCAGTACACCGGCCAGGTACAATCCATTCTGGACAAGATCATGAACCGGCAGGATTTTAATTATGACATGAATGCAGACCCGCTGTATCAGCAGTATAAGAACCAATACACTGCTTTGGGGAAGAACGCCATGCGGGATACAGTCGGAAATGTGTCGGCTTTGACGGGTGGGTATGCGTCTACAGCAGCCGCATCCGCTGGCCAGCAGGCATATAACAGCTATCTTCAGCAACTCAATAATATTGTGCCGGAGCTCTATAACGCCGCTTTAAACCGATACCAGATGCAAGGCGACAATCTATATAATCAAATGGGAATACTTCAGAATCTGGACAGCCTGGATTACAACAGGTATCGGGATCGCGTGAATGATTATTACAACGCCCTTGACTATTATGGAAACCGAGAGAATACGATCTATAATCGGGATTATGCCTTGGATCGAGATGCTGTATCCGACAGCCAGTGGGAACGCCAGTTTTCCGAACAGCAAAAGCAGAATCAAATTGCCAATGATCAATGGGAAAAGAATTATGCTTTGCAAAAGGAATCGGCTGACGCGCAAAGAAATGCGGCGCAAAATAGCGCGAAGCAAGAACTCTATTCCGCTATACAAAACAGGGCCGTTAAGTATGATAGCCCCGAAGACGCGAAGGCGTATCTTGAACGGATGGTTGATCTTGAGAATATCGATCCCGAAGACGCGGCCTTTATTTATCAGGTGTATGTGGGGGGCTCTGCATCGGATTCTGAGTCGAATCAAGACAGATTTGTACCGGTGTCCAGAGAAGAATTACTGGATATTATCGGGAAAGACAAGCCTGTTCTCACGGAAGCCCAGTTCCACCAAGAAAAAGAAAATGGGTACAACGGAAAGTACAGTTTGACGCTTGGAAGCAAAAACTACTATGAATATTTGGCAAACGTGTACGAGTTGTATATGAAATAGGAGCGAAGGATATGGGATTTTCTCTTGATGATTATATCCACAAAAAAGGTTCTGTGGATAACCAGGAAAATCGCAACGTTTGGAGCAAAGAAACAGGCGGATTTTCCCTGGACCGGTACATAGAGGGAAAGCGGAGTCCGGCTCCGGACCTCAATTCCTGGTTCCAAGACACCACTTCCGCATTAGACTCCATATCAAAACAGGCGGAAGCGTGGAAAAACACCTACAAATCCCCGTCGGAAATCGATACGAGCGTCAGCCAGTATACCCAAAACATTAACGATCTCATCCGGAGAGGGCTTCGGCTGAACACGCAATTCTCCGAAAACAGAAGCGTATATGACGCCAATTATGGAGACGGCACGTCTACCGGTACGATTGAAGACATCAATACGGCTATAGGAATGCTCGAAAAGACAAGACAGGGTTTGTCTCAGGAAAGGGATTTCCGAAACAGCCTGAGTGGCGAAAAAGAATTCCAGGATTATTTGATTGCGAGCGGGGACGAGGCGGCGGCGGAATCCGTCATGTCAAGCTTGGAGCAGGCCAAATCCGCAAACGAGAAGACTTTAGCCGAACTTAACAAGCAGCTGGACGAATTTCAATGGGGAGACAAGACTGTTGCCGAAATAATATCCGGCCGGAAAGCGATAAAGGATCAAATTAAAGAATTGGAGGAACAGCAAAAGTCGATTCAGGATCAGTACAGCCGATATTATTATACGATAGACAATCGGGAGAAACTGGCTGCTATAAAAGAGGACCCGGATGCGAACGCGTTATATGAATCGGCCAATTTGCTGCGTTCCGACATGGAAAAGGTTTCTGCCATTGAAAGCGAAGTTCTTTATCACAAGGGCGACAAGGAAGTACCCGGTTATAAAGCGTATTTGAAAGATAAATACGGCCTGACGGAAGACGCGATTAAGAATTTTTCTATTGGCGGGGGTGGGTTCATGTACTCGGAAAACGGGTATGGGAACCTCCACCAGCTATACGAAGACCTGGAAAACCAGTTGAACGCAACCAAAGGCCAGCTGTCGGAAAAAGGATATGATTATGACCGCATAATCGGATATGAACAGAGCCTGGAGGATGCGGAAGAGTACCGGAAAAAACAGAAAGAGTGGGAACAGTATGCCGATAAAGACTTCCTTTCCGGATTATCTGCTTCCATATCTTCTGTTATTATGTCTCCTTTTCAGGGGCTCGATTATATCCGGCTGTGGATTAACAACGCCGGCCACAACGACGTGAACGACCTTGAAAACTATGTGCCTTTGAACGTCTACGACATGGACGCCACTAATTATGTGAGTACAATCCGTAGCACGGTATCCAAAAACATCGAGGAAAGCACGGATTGGAATCTGTTTGGCGAAAACGTGGCGTCTTTCCTGTATCAAACAGGTATGAGCGTGGCTGACAGCATGGCTCAAGTAGCGACATTCGGAAGCGGCGCGGTGTTCCTCATGGGAGCGTCCGCCGCGTCCAATCAGGCAAAAAACGTCATTGAACGCGGCGGCAGTAACAGTCAGGCGTTTTGGGGAGGGCTGGCCGCAGGTGCGGCCGAGGTACTATTTGAGAAAATCAGTATCGACCGCTTGCTTAAGACAAAACACGTTACCGGTTGGAAATCGATTCTGAAAGACAAGATCAAACAATCCGGAGTGGAAGCGTCGGAAGAGATGCTTACTGAAATTGCCAACATCTTGTCCGACACGGCCATCATGGGAGAATCTTCGGATTTTTCCATGGCGGTTCAGGCGTATCAAGAACAGGGTTTGAGCGAAACAGAGGCCAAAAAGCAGGCGTTTCTCGATTGCGTAGGACAGGTGGCAAAGGCAGGCGTTGGAGGCGCCCTTTCCGGTCTGGTAATGGGCGGGGCGTCGGGGGTCATCAACATGGCCAATCGCAACGTTGATACCAGAAGCGTTGGAAACCAGATTCTGCGTTCCGGCGAGATCGACCTGACCATCGACGAAGGGCTGAAACTGGATTCCAGCGACCCGCTGTACAAGCTTGCAGAAGAACTGGCTGAAAGACAAAATCAGGGAAAGACGCTCTCTCCTAAAAAAGTTGGGCAGTTGGAAATCGGTCTGGAGACTAAGGCGCTAGAGCAGATTGAATCCTTGCGCAATCAGATGGCGCACGGACTCGACGGAGATGCCCAAAACGGCGCAGAAACGGCACCGCTTGGCACTGTGTATACCAAACCCGAAGCCGTCCAAAGCAGGCCTTCAGGCGTCCAATACGGCAATCCGGCAAACGCGGCGTCCGATACAAACGCTCCCGTTTCATTTAATGTAGAGACGGCAACCCCAATGGATGCTCAAGCGAGAATGGGGGACACCGATGTCACGGTGCAGGGGGTTGCATCTGTCCGTGACGGAGATGTGACCGTCACGTTGTCGGATGGGACTAACGTTCCTCTTTACGATGTAGAAATAGCCGACCCGCAGATACGGCAGCTATACGACACGGCGTCGAAGTATGACACCAATACGGCCAGGGCTTTTGTTTCCGGGTTCGACGGTTCGCTGCCTATATCAACTTATCAAACGGCGTTCGATTATTTCATGACGCAGGCGAAACACGGCGTACCCATGGGGGAAGCCATACAATATGCAGGACTGGCGGGACAGATGATGTCCCCAGTTTCCGTGCAGACGGCCTATTTCGCCGGGGAAAACTTGCAATCCTCCGTGGCCCGTGGTAACATGGGGGCGGAAAATGGAACTATGGGAGGTACGGATAATGGAGAAAAGAACCTATTTGGAAGACATCCCGGAAGAAAGGATGCGGGAGATTCTAAACGACCCGGAGAGAAAAAGGCAGCGCGAGGAGGACACCAAAAAAGCCATCGAACGTCAATTGAAACTGAGGCAGGCCGAGCAGAATTCGAATCCGTCAGAAAAGAAAGCCTGAACGAAAAGCAGAAGCGCAATGCCGCCATCGCGAAGGAATATGGGTACGACCTGTACCATGTCCCCAGTGGATCGGAGATTCTTTTTGACGGGAAGCCCCGTGTCATGGACGGGACGGCTTTTATCCGGAGCGGGTTTGACGCGATTTTTGCCGAAGCCGACACGGATGCGGATTATGTCTTTCACGAGCTGTTTCACCAGTTCATGCGGCAGAACAAGCATGGCGAAGGGCGCTTTTTGGAGGCTGCTCAACGAAGGATCGACTACAATAGTGAGGAGTTCAGTTTTTATAACATCGGGTGCTTGGAAACATACAAGGACCGGTATTCAACCGATATCGTACTCGAAGAAATCACATGTGACCTTTGCGAATACGCGATGTCCGGATCGGAGAAGATGTACAACCGCCTGAACGGCCTGTTTGAAGGGGACTCCCTGGAAACGCTGGCGGAACAGGCGAGGGGGGTTTTCGAAGCCAACCGGGAGGCGGTGCAAAAAAATGCCGCCGCGGAAACTGGCAGCGAGACAAGGTATTACCTGGAAGGGTACACGGATCATCAGAAGGAGAACTGGGCGGGAAGCAAAAGCATTGTGGTGTATGAGAGCGACGCGCAGTTGGAACAGTTCATCGACGATGCGCTGAATAAGAGGAACCTGGACAAAAAGATGTATTTTGGCCGGGTTCCTTCTGATTTGGCACAGCGGGTCATGGATGAGACCGGCATGGATATCGACGGATACAACTGCACGATCCAGGCGCAGGAAATCCGGAAAATCCTGGTTCATTCGCACGGGAATGAGGCATTTGAACGTGCGCGGGGCCAACGCGCTATCACGAAGGAAGACATCATGAATATCCCGGAGGTAATTTCGTCTCCGGACAGCATATCCTTGTCCCGGAAGCTGTACGAAGGGAAACCGGTGATCCGGTTTTCCAAAACAATCAATGGGCGCACGACCGTTGTGTCGTATGTATCCAGAAAGCACCGCGACTTAGCGGTGCAGACGATGTATACGAGCACAAAAAAAGGAAGCCTTGCCACCGCGACAGATGCTCCGGCGAGCGGCCCCCTGTCTTTAACGCCCGAAACGACCGGCGGTACAGCTTCCAATAACAGTATAGGAGAAAATCCTGGTACTGTCAATACCAGCATACCCAAAAGATCGAAAAGAGATACCGGGTCCCGTTATTATCTTGATGAGGAACATGACAGTGAAGGCCGCCCGCTCACAAAAGAGCAGGCGGATTTTTTCAAGGACAGTAAAGTGCGGCTGGATGATGACGGTGAGTATTGGTATGGAGAAGGCAATCTGATGCCCGTGTATCATGCTACGAGTGATGATTTTACGGTGTTTGACAGGGGGAAATTGGGCGAGAACACGGATTCCAACGCAAACGACGAGTACCTTGCCGCAACAGCCCATGTTGGTTTTTGGTTCAACTCTCAAGAAGACATGGGAGAAAAGATGGGGGTATCGAGGGTCGAAAAGGTCTATTTAAACATAACCAGGCCATACGAGGCCGGTACTGTTGAAGGGCTCGCCTCCGAAATAGCCGGTACAGAAGGAGACACCCCTTATGAGAAAGGGGAGAATTTTGCTGATTGGCTAAGTTGGAACGGATATGACGGGGTGATGGTGAGGGATGAAGAGTTCGGGGGCCTATCCTTTGTTGCATTGCGTCCGGATCAAATCAAGCGTGTGGACAACAATACCCCGACATCCGATCCGGATATCCGATTCTATATGGATGACGCGGTAGAAAAGGTTAAAGGTGTTACGGCATACCACGGTATCACGGCAGAAGATTTGGATGGCGCTGTGCAATCCGGGCTTCCGCCGATTCGTAAGAACGGCACCGGGGACATTAGCCTCATCTTCCGCCCGGAAGCGTCCCTTTCGTATGATACGGAAACGCCGGCCCGAGACACAGATTTTGGTCCCCGCCTTTCCTCCATTGCCGAGCGTATGGCGGGGCGCCGTACGGCTGACATGATGGAAGCCAGCCGCGCGCTGCTGGATGTGTTGTCCAGAAGCCGCACAAAAGAGGATATCCGGAAGTCCCTGGAATCGCTGGGAAAATTCGCCGTCACGGACGATCTCGTGGCGGATATTTTTTCGCTTTCCGGAGAGATGGCGAATTCTTCCGGCGTAGAGTACCGAGAGACGGCGGGATTGGAAGATGTGGATGCCGCCATTATACCGGACACGCTGGATGGAAACTTGAAAAATCAGCTTGAAGCGGCTGGAATCAAGACGGTGGAGTACAAGGCCGATGACAATGCGGACCGAGTACGCGCATTGAACGAAGCCCCGGAATTACGATTCTTCCTGGAAGACGTGTCTCCGGTAGATGTGGACCTTTTGACGGAAGAAAATCAAACCCTCCGCGAACAAGTGAATACCTTGCGCGAGGAATTTAAACTAACGAAGGGACACAAGGCCAAACCGGGCAGTCTCGAAAAATTGGCGGACTCCATTTTGAAAGAAACTAGAAGCTCCTACGACAAAGGCACTCTTGTGAAGAACCTGGAGGCCCTGCTTGACTACATAGCCAACGATCCGGATTCCAATTTCGACGAGGCAATGGACGTGTCTGTGGATATCGCAAACAGTGTTTTGAGGGAATCTTCCGATTTGGATTCGAGTTTGTATGATCATTACAAAGACATGCGGGAGTATTTCCGCAAGACGGCTATTTCTCTACCACAAGACATACGGTCCGGGATGGATTACGAACGGTTCCGGAAGGAACATTTCGGAGGTATCCGCCTGACAAACGATGGCGCGAGCCTCGATAGCCTGTGGCCGGAAATCAGCGGAAAATGGCCGGAATTCTTTTCCCCAGACACTCCCATACAGGAGCAGCCACAGGCGGTAGCGGACGCCTTGCGAACAGTCAAACCGTCGTATGTCAATCCATATGGCATGGATTCGACGGAAGCTGCTTATGACTTGGCTATGCGGATGTATGAGGAATATTTCAATATTCCGGAAATACACACTTTCGCGGACAAGAAAAAGGCCGAACTGAACCAACTGCGGGCCAAATACGAAAACCGGATTCATGCGATTCGGAAAGGTTACGAAGCCAGGGAACAGGCATTGATCCAGGAACAGCGCCAAAAACGGAAGGATTTGAAGGACGAAAACCGCCTGCGTCTGGCGGCGCAAATGGAAAAGGTGCGAGAACAGCGAAAGGCCGCTTCCGCGAAAAGACAGGAAAGCGCCCTGGTGCGCCGGTATAAGCCCAGGATCATCCGGGACACGATGGAGCTTGGAAGATGGTTGACCCATCCCACCGACAAGAAGCATGTGCCGGAGCCGTTCCGGAAAGCTGTGGCGGAGTTCGTAAACACCATTGATTTCAGTTCTAGCCGGCTGAACAGCAAAGGCAAGCCCACCATGCGGACTGAGGCGATGCAAAAACTGTTCAATCAGATGAATACCATATTAAACAGCGAAAACGACATGTACAGCGAGATGCAGGCGATGCTTGACAACGCCGACCCGGATTTGATCCCCAACATTGCGGACCTCATCCAAAACGCAAGGCGAGTGCGGATCGAGGACATGACCGGGGCGCAACTCGGCGAACTGGCGCATGTCGTGTCGGCGCTGAAAAGCATGCTCACAAACGCAAACAACCTCATAGCCGGGGAACAGACGCGCCAGGCAGAAACGGTAGCACATGGTATCCATTTGGACTTGGCGAGCCAAAAGAACGCCAGGGAATATACCGGTCTCATAGGGCTTGGAAAACGCCTGATGAGTTACGATATGATGGACGCACCCAGCTATTTCGAGGAATTGGGGGATACCGCATACAACGAACTGTATCGGCCACTCCGGAGAGCCTTCGACCGGAAAATCCGGAATACAGCAGAGGCAGTCGCCTACATGCAGAGGCTTTTGAAGGGGATTGACACGGATACGTGGAGCGGCCCGAAAGCGGAAAAGCATGCCTTTAAGGTAAAAGGCGGAACCGTATCTCTGAACACGGCGCAGATCATGAGCCTGTATGAACTGTCGAAACGGGATCAGGCGCGGGGGCATATCTTAGGCGGTGGGATTCGGCCATCGGACACGGTAAAGGGAACACAGGTTGACAAAGCCTTTCGTCCTGTCACGCTGACGGCGCAAGACCTGGCAGAAATCGTCGGAACACTCACGCCGGAGCAGCGGATGGTAGCGGACGGGATTGCGGATTTCTTCAAGACAACAGCGGAATGGGGAAACGAAGTCTCCATGAAGCTGTATGGGTACCGGAAATTCACCGAGCCAAACTACTTCCCTATCGTTTCCGACAAGAACTATATCACCACCATGCAAGGGGACCTCAAGCACCAGGACGCCATACTTAAAAATCTCGGGATGACAAAATCTACCGTAACCGGAGCCAACAATCCGATCATGGTGGAAGATATCTTTGATGTGTTTACCAGGCAAGCGGATCAGATGGGCAGCTACAACGCCTTTGTGGTTCCCCTGGCCGATATGAACAAGGTGATCAACTTCAAAGCGTCTGACCCGGGAGGAGAAGTTCGTGGAAGCGTCAAAGAAAGCATCGAAAGGGCACTCGGGCATGATGCGATATCCTACTGGAACAAACTAGTGGAGGACATCAACGGCGTTTCTAAGCAAACTCCTCCGACTATTGGCGACAAACTGCTTTCCAACATGAAAGCGGCGGCGGTTGGAGCAAACCTGCGGGTCATTATCCAGCAGCCCACAGCGTATTTGCGTGCGGCGGCACTCATCGATCCTAAATATCTGGCGAAGGGGTTGGCCGCGAAGTCTGATGTCGACGAGATGAACCAATATGCCCCCATTGCTTATTGGAAAGACCTTGGATTCTTTGAGATGGACACGGCCAGAGGCATGAAGGATATCCTGATGAACCGGAATGGCCTGCGCGATATCGCCATGAAACCTGCAAGCTGGGCCGATAGCAAGACCTGGGGAAAACTCTGGAACGCGGTAAAGGCAGAAATTCAGGATACAACCGATCTCAAGCTTGGATCGGCGGAATTCCTGGAGGCG